>NZ_VHLB01000059.1:0-55144 GCF_006547365.1 Myxococcus sp. AB056
CGTCCACCCCCGGCGCTCGCCCCGACTCCGTCCCGGTGAGGTGCTCGCGCAAGGGGCCTTGTGTGATGGCCTTGTCCAGCGAGTCCACCTCGAAGCCGCTGGTGAGGCTCTCCCGGCCCACCTGCGGACGGAACAGCCCCACGCTCAGCCAGGCGCGCTGGGGCAGCACGGTGAAGGTGACGCTGGCCTCGTGGAGGGCCAGCGGCGGCCCCTGGACCGGACCGGGCAGGAGGATGAGCCGGTCGAACGACACCTCCAGTCCGCCCCGCACCCACGGAGACCCGGTCAGGTGGAGCCCCACCCGCCCACGTCGCAGGCTCACGGCGGCGGCGCCCGCGGCGCTCAGCCCCTGGTCGATTCGGAGCTGAAGCGCCTCCCTGATTACGAGCTGCGGCCCCTCCTCCACCACCTCCTCGGCCCGGCCCGGCCGCGCCATGCCGGCCAGGGCCAGCAGACAGAGGGACAGCACGATCCGCGTCTTGCGCGTCGCGCGCTCCATGGGGGCCACGACTCGCTAGTAGCGGATGACCTGGTAGCCCTCGGCCACCAGGCGCGACAACTCCGCCACGCCGTCGTCCACCACGTCGGCCTGGGGCTGGAGCTTCTTCGGGTCGATGCCAAACTTCTGCAGCGCGGTGCCGCACGCCACCAGCCGCACGCCAGCGGCCTTCGCCGCCTGGGCCGCCTCGCGGACCTCCGCCGGCACGGCCTTCACCGTCGGGTCCAGCGCCACCACCGCGCGGCCGTAGGTGAGCCACACCACGTCCGAGAGGTAGCCCGACTCCTTGGCGTTCTTCACGTGTCGGAGGGAGCTGGAGAGGGTGCCGATGTCCTCCAAGCCCGTGTTGGCCACGAAGACGAGCTTGCCCTGGCGAGCGGGCACCTCCTTCTTCGCGGGCTGGGACGGCGGCGCGGCGAACGTGGCCAGGGGAGCGGTGACGAGCGCGATGACGAGCAACGGCAAGAAGCGATTCATCTGGACAGACTCCGAAGTGATTCGAGGACTACTGGATGGACAGCACATGGATGAGCCCCCAGGCGGACAGCGCCAGGGCGGCGAAGCCAACGAGGCCCGCGTAGACGACGCGCATGCCCGCGCGGCGGACCATGCTCAGGTGGGTGCCAAGCCCCATGGCCGCCATGGCCATCACCATGAGGAAGACGCTGGCGGTGGAGAGCCACGCCTTGGCGGCGGCGGGCACCACGCCCACCGTGCCCAGCACGCCCACCGCGAGGAAGCCGATGACGAACCACGGGATGGGTGGCTCCTTCAGCGAGTAGCGCACCTGCCCGCCCGCGCCGGAGACCAGCCCCAGCACCACGAGCGCGGGGGCCAGCAACACCACGCGGGTGAGCTTGACCAGCGTGCCCAGGTCCCCGGCCGAGGTGCCCCAGGTGAAGGCCGCGGCCATGACCTGCGCCACCTCATGCAACGTGGCGCCCGACAAGATGGCGAGCTGCGCGGTGCTCAGCCCCAGCAGCGGCCCCACGAAGACGTAGAAGAGGACGCCCACCGTGCCCAGGATTCCGCACAGCCCCACCGCCAGCGTGGTGTCCTCCTCCTCCGCGCGGGTGACGGAGCTGGCGGCCACCACCGCGCTGGCGCCACAAATGGAAGTCCCCACCGCCAGCAGCGTGCCCAGCTTCTCCGGCACGCCGAAGCGCTTCGTCACCCAGCGGATGCCCAGAATGCCGCCGACGATGACGGCCAGGGCCAGCAGCAGCACGCGTGGGCCCACCTTCGCCACCAGCCCGAAGTCGAGCCGCGCGCCCATCAGCACGATGCCCAACCGCAGCACCGTGCGCGCCGAGTAGCGCGTGCCCTCCATCAGAGCGGGGGCCAGCCCCAGGGCCGTGCGCAGTGAGATGCCAATCAGCAGGGCCACCGTGAGGGGCCCCACCACCTTGAGGCCGGGGAGCGTGGCCAGCCCGTAGCTGACCACCGCCAGTCCAGCGGCGAGCCCCAGCCCCGGCAGCCGCCGGCGCCAGGGGCCTCCAGGCGGAGGCGCGGCGGAAATCGAGTCGGAAGTGGCGAGAGGTGCGGTCATTTCAGGGGGACGGTGGGGGGAAGTCGCGCTCACGGTTGGACCTGCTGGGTGCGGAGCACGGCCGGCAGGTCCTCGCCCACCGCGCGGCCCTCCAGCGACTCGCGCAGTCGCGGCTTGCCGGCGAGGAAGCGGCGCACCGCCTCGTGCGCGTCCACTTCGAGCACTTGCGGATCCTGGACGCCGGGGATGCGGCAGAGCATGTCCGGCGAGTCCCCTTCCCGTTCGCAGGCCGTCACGGTGTAGAGGCGCTCGTCCACCACCGGCTCGCCAGCGACCTCCAGGGCGATGAGGCGCTGCCCCTTGGGGGCCTCCGAGCGGAAACGCACCGTCATCCCCGAGGGGCGCGGCAGCCACCCGCCGAAGCGCTTCTCCGGGTCCTTCGCGAAAACGTTCTCCAACTCCTGCTCCCAGAAGGCGCGAAGCTGACGGCCACTCACCTTGCCCGTCTTCAGCTTGTTGGTGATGGGAAAGAAGTTCCACAGGTCCGCCTCACGCACGGGCCCGGGCAGCAGCGGCGTGCCGAAGCGGAAGCCGTTGGAGAGGCCAATCTCCGTCCCGCCAGCGGCGCGGATGGCGTCAGCCAGCACGTTGTCCAGCGGGTTCTCCACCACCGCGTAGCGCGCGAGCGTCACGTCGGTGTGCCCCACCGGCGAGGATAGCTGCTCGTCATAAGGCGCGAGCGCGGCGTCCACGAGCCGCGCCATCTCCGGGTCCTCGGGGAAGCGCGACGCGGTCAGCTCGATGAGCTCCCAGCGGCGGTCCACCACCTTCCCGTCCTCCAACCACAAGTCCATCCGGCCGAGGAAGGAGCCGAAGGCGCCGGGCTCCACCACCCAGCTTCCGCCCTGCTCGATGGGGACATAGGTGCGCTCATGCGTGTCGCTGGACAGGTGGGCGTCCACGCCCGGCACCCGGGCGGCGATCCCCACGGCCTTGGCGAGCCCCACGTGCGACATCAAGAGCACCACCTGGGCGCCCTCACGCTCGCGCACCTCGCGCACCAGCTCTGGCAGCGCCTCCGGGCCGTCGTAGCGCAACCCCTTGCTGTACCCCGGGGGCTGACGGCGCGGGACGTCCGGGTCCGTGAAGCCCACCACGGCCACCTTCACCCCGCCCACCTCCTTCACCAGGTACGGCGGAAAGAGCCGTTCACCGCTGGCCGCATCACGCAGGTTGGCAGCGAAGAGCGGATGCTTCAGCTCACGCGCGCGCTGGCGCAGCACCGCGGGGCCGTACACCACCTCCCAGTTGCCGGGCACCGCGCCGTCCAGCCCGAGCGCATTGAGCGGTTCGATGAGGACGCCGCCCTCGGTAAGGGCAGCCGCGCCCGAGCCTTGAATCGTGTCGCCGGCATCGAGCACCAGCACGTCACCACCGCGCTCAGCCCGAATCTGTTGGATGGCGGCGGCGACGTGGGCGAAGCCGCCCGCCATCTCGATGCGCTCCTTCCCATCGCGCCAGAAGAGCTCCGGGTGGGCGCGCAGTTGCGCGTGCAGGTCCGCCACGTAGAGGACGGTGAGCTGCTGGCGCTGGGACGCGGGAGCGCTGGCGGTGACCGGGGGCCGGGATGAAGCACAGCCGGAGGCCAGAACGAGCAGCGCGCCGAGCGCGAACAGGAGACGGGACATCGTGGAGCACCTTGCGAGGAGTGAAAGGAGACAGCGGAAGTGACACGAGATGCGCCGCGCGAAGTTCCCGGACAGCGGCTCACCTCGAACGCCTCGCGCATCACGGCCACGTCGACATGGGGCCGAGATTGAGGACGTCCTGGAACCCCTGCTCCTTCAACAGGCGCTCGGCACGGCCGCTGCGCGCGCCACTGCGGCAGTAGACAACCAGGGGCGTCTGCGGCGAGCCGAGCTCTCCGAACCGCCGTGCCAGTTCATCCACCGGGATGTTCACCGCGCCGGGCAGGTGACCGGAGGCGAACTCCTCGGGCGTGCGGACATCCACCAGCGTGGCGCCCGCCTCCACCCTGCGGCGGGCCTCGGACCCCACCGCGGCGTCACCTGGACGCGGGCGCGTACAGGCGGTGAAGAAGAGACCCATGAACACGGCGGCGGCGACGACGAAAATGACCTTCATGGCGCGGCTCCAAGCGACCCCAGTGGCCACTGGCCCCCGGGAAGTGCGTACAGCCTGGTGAGAGCCATGGCGACGGCCGAAGGATTCAGCGCCCTTTCCGCCCGGCAGCCCGGCCGCGACAAGGGCACGCAGACGCGCGCACTCCCGCCTCCCCCAACGGCCGGCGGGGACGGTTCGGCCGCCGCTTCCAGCAGGGCCCCGCCCCAGCCGCCTCAGGGAGAGAGTCGGGCCAGCGCGGCCAGGAGCACCGCGGGATCCAGTTCGGAGACGGCCAGCGCGGCCCGCTCGCCCCCACCGGGCAGCACGCAGATGCGCTCGCCCACGGGCCCTTGCGTGCACCGAGGCCCGTCACCAGCGAAGCGGGCCGCCTCCTGCGCCGCCGCCGAGCCCGGCAGGGGAAGGAAGAGTGTCATCGCCTTGCCCTCCTCGTGCCGGTACAGCAACGAGGCGGAGAGCTTTCCATGCAACCGGCAGCGACGGGCCCCCAGCAGCGTCGCGCCTGGCACCACCGGCACATCCACCGGATAGCCCACCTCCCGCTCCACCCACGCCTTCACCTCAGCCGGGTCCGAGGACTCGAACTCACAGGGGGCAATCCGGGAGAAGGCCTTGAGGTGGTGCCGCTCAAGGTCCATCGCCAGCGCCTCGTTCATGCCACTGGGCCATGACGTCCAGAGAACCCCCACCGATGCGAGCACCGCGGCCAGGCCCGCCGCCAGCCTCCGCCTGGGGAAGGACGGCCTGGGGCGCGGCGCCAACCGCGTGACACGCTCCGCCAGTTCGGGCGGCACTCGCTGCTCCGCGGCGCCCTCCGCCCTCAGCGCCTGCCGCAGCGAGGCATAGCGGGCAGCCTCCCGGGCACAGCCCGCACATCGGGACAGGTGGTGCGCCACCGCCTGCTGTTCATGCGCCTGGACCTCACCGTCGAACCACGCGGAGAGACGCTCCTGCCACTGGGGGCTACAGGCTTCCATGGACCTTCTCCTTCTCGAGGAAGTCGAGCATCGCCAGCCGCGCCCTCGCCAGCCGCGAGCGCACGGTGCCCACCGGGCAGCCCTGCACCTGAGCAATCTCCTCGTAGCTCAGCTCCTCGACTTCCCGCAGCCACAACGTGTCGCGCCACTCCGGCGCCAGGGAGTCGAGCGCCGCCTGCATCCCCGCACTCAAGGTGCGGGCGTGCAGCTCCGCCTCCAGGTCCGCGGATGGCTCCGGAGGAAGCGCCCGGCCCAGCCCGCCCTCCAGCACCTCCAGGTGAGGCCGCAGCCCCCGACGGGAGTTGAGGAACACGGTGCGCTGTACGGCGAGCAGCCAGGCCTTGAGGCGCTCGGTCTCTCTCAGCGCGCCGCGCTGCTCCAGGGCGCGCGCCAGTGTTTCCTGGACCAGGTCATCCGCCTCCGCGGCGCTGCCCGTCAGCCGACGCCCCACCCGTCTCAAGACGGGCAGGTGCTCCAGGGCACGTTCAATGAAGGCGCGAGCGCTCACGGGCATGAGGACACAGTGGGACGGGTGAGAGGTTCCCGGAAAAGGACGAGGGCGCTCGAGAAGGAGGAGCGCCCTCGCCTACCGTGTGGCGGACGCGGGGCTACTGAGCGGGCGTGGCGCCCACCTGCGGAGCCCCTGGACGCGATGCACCCACGCCGCTCCGCGCCTGCAGCACCTGCGCGAGGTAGAAGCCCGCGAACATGGCGGGCACGAAGACGAGCAACGGGAAGGCCCCGGTCGCCAGCGAGGTGAGCGCGGGACCGGGGCAATAGCCGGCCAGCCCCCAGCCCACGCCGAAGAGGGCCGAGCCCACGAGGAGCTTCGCGTCCGGCTTGCTGGCGGCGAACGCGGGGAACCTGGCGGCGAACAGGGGCTGCGCGCGCCGGTGGATGAGGGGCCGCAGCGCCGCGTGAACGGCGATGGCGCCGCCCATCACGAACGCGAGCCGGTAGTCCCAGTCTCCTGCGATGTCGAGGAAGCCGAGGACGTTGGCCGGGTCCGTCATGCCGGCGAGGCCCAGGCCGAGGGCGAAGATGAGGCCGCTGAGGAACGCACTGAGGGAGGAACGCATGGGGGCTTTCTCTAGAGGACGTGGCGGACCAGGAAGACGGTGAGGACACCGGTAGCCATGAAGGTGAGCGTGGCGGAGATGGAGCGGACCGAGCCCCGGCTGATGCCGCAGACGCCGTGTCCACTGGTGCAGCCGTTACCCAGCCGCGAACCGAACCCCACCAACAGTCCGGCCCCCACCAGCAGCCAGAGGCCGCCCGCGCTCGGGGCCGAGGGCGCCGGGAAGGAGCCGGGGCGCAACCAGGCGAGCAGCAGCCCCCCGGCGAGTAGCCCAGCGAAGAAGAGCACGCGCCAGGCGACGTCACCGCGCACGGGAGCCAGCAGCGAGCCCACCACGCCGCTGATGCCGGCGACCCGGCCGTTGGCCAGGAGCAACAGGGAGGCGCTCAGCCCGATGAGGGCCCCGCCCAGGAGAGGAAGGAGGATGGAGGAAGTCATGTCGCGTGAGAGCCAGGCTCCAAAAAAAAGGATTCAGCAGGGCCTGAATCCTTCTTCCACGCCCCGGGCTCTCATGGACAGGAGGCTTCGACATGATTTTCCGGCAGCTTTTCGATTCCGAGTCCTCGACGTACACGTACCTCATCGGCGACGAGACCACGCGCCAGGCCGTCCTCATCGACCCCGTGCTGGAGCAGGCCGACCGCGACCTGCAACTGGTCGCCGAGCTGGACCTCACCCTCACCCACGTCTTCGACACCCACGTCCACGCCGACCACGTCACCGCGTCGGGCACACTGCGGGAGCGCACGCGGGCCACGGTGGTGGGGAGCGTGAACGGCGCCAGTTGCGCCAACATCCAGGTCCGCCACGGGGACGAGGTGCGCGTCGGTCAGCTCGTCTTCCAGGTGCTCGCCACCCCGGGGCACACGGACGACAGCATCAGCTACCTGCTCGGCGACCGCGTCTTCACCGGGGATGCGCTGCTCGTGCGCGGCAACGGCCGCACCGACTTCCAGAACGGGAACGCGAGCCAGCTCTACGATAGCCTCACGCGCGTCCTCTTCGCCCTCCCCGATGAGACGCTCGTCTACCCCGCCCACGACTACAAGGGCCGCACGGTGACGAGCATCGCCGAGGAGAAGCGGCACAACCCTCGCGTGGCCGGCAAGAGCCGGGAGGAGTTCATCCACATCATGGAGAACCTCAACCTGCCCAGGCCCAAGCTGATTGACGCCGCCGTCCCGGCCAACCGCGCCTGTGGACACACGGCGCCCTCACCCCAGGGAGCCTGAGTCCCTGGCCACTTCGCAGGAGTCCCGACCATGACACCTCGCCCCTATCAGGACATCACGCCCTCGCAGCTCGACACGCTCGGCCCCGAGGTGCGGCGCATCGACGTGCGCGAGCCGGACGAGTACACCGGCCCCCTCGGCCACCTGCCCGGAGCCGAGCTCGTCCCCCTGGGCACGCTCGAGGCCGCCGCCAGCGCGTGGCCGCGCGAGGCGCCGCTGCTGCTCATCTGCCGCTCGGGCGGGCGCTCCGCGCAGGCGGCGCGGTTGCTCGCCCACGGCGGCTTCAAACACCTCTTCAACCTGGCGGGCGGGATGCTCGCCGTGCGCGAGCCGCTCGCGCCGCGGCCCCAAGGCTGAGCGCGCGTCGCGACAGGACGAACACCATGCCCCTTCTCGGCTTCTCCCTCGCGGCGCTCATGGGCCTGTCGCTCGGCCTGCTCGGCGGCGGTGGCTCCATCATCACCGTCCCCATCCTCGTGTACGTCCTGGGCTTCGGGGCCAAGGAGTCCATCGCCATGGGACTGGCCGTGGTGGGCGTCACCAGCCTCTTTGGCGCGGCGAGCCACTGGCGCAGGGGTAACGTCCAGTGGAAGGCGGCCCTCGTCTTCGGGACGGTGGCCATGGCGGGCACCTACGCCGGGGCGCGCCTGTCCGCGCTCATCTCCGGGACGACGCAGCTGCTGCTCTTCGCCACGGTGATGCTCGTCTCCGCCGTCTTCATGTTCCGCAATGGCCGGAAGGACTCCGCGCAGGCGCCCGAGCCCCGGAAGGCGTCCTTCCCCCTCATGGCCCTGGCCGCCCTCGGGGTGGGAGGCCTCACCGGTCTGGTCGGCGTGGGCGGCGGCTTCCTCATCGTCCCGGCGCTGGTGCTGCTGGTGGGCCTGCCCATGAAGCAGGCGGTGGGCACCAGCCTGCTCGTCATCGCCCTCAACTCCCTCGTGGGCTTCGCCGGCTACCTCGGCCACGTCGAGGTGCCCTGGGTCTCCCTTGGCATCTTCACGGCCATCGCCGTGGTGGGCATCCTGCTGGGCACCTGGGCGTCCCACTTCGTCTCGCAGGCGACGCTCAAGGCAGCCTTCTCCGGCTTCCTCGTCGTGATGGGCGTCTTCATCTTCTTCAAGAACCGGGAAGCGTTGGGGCTGGGGGGCGCCGCCACCACGACACAGAATGCCCACTGACGTCACGCAGAACTCCAGGAGGAGCACCATGGCCGAGCAGCCCCCCGACACAGCCGCTCAATGGGACGCACGCTTCAGTCACCCGGCGTATGTCTATGGCACCCAGCCCAACGACTTCCTCGTGGAGATGGCTTCGCGCCTCCCTCCCGGCGGGCGCGTGCTGAGCCTTGGTGAGGGTGAGGGCCGCAACGCCGTCTACCTCGCCTCCCTGGGCCACGCCGTCACCGCCGTGGACGCGTCGAGCGTGGGACTCCGGAAGGCGAAGCACTTGGCAGACGAGCGCGGCGTCAACATCGAGACGCGCGTCAGCGACCTGGCGCACTTCACCTTCGCGCCGGAGGCGTGGGACGCGGCCATCCTCATCTTCTGTCACCTCCCCCCTGCACTGCGGCGGCGGGTGCATGGCGCGCTAGTGAAGAGCCTCCGCCCCGGTGGCCTGGTCCTCCTCGAAGCGTACACGCCCGCTCAACTGGGCTTCCGCACGGGCGGACCGCCTGTCGAGGAGCTCCTCTACACGGCGGAGGCCCTGCGCGAGGACTTCGCGGGGCTGGAGCTGCCCGTGCTCCGTGAGCTGACGCGGGAGGTCCGCGAGGGGACCCTGCACACCGGAAGGGCCGCCGTGGTGCAGCTCGTCGGTCGCAAGGCGACGTGAGTCTGGACCTGCACGGGCGGAGGACACCAGATCCGGCGCCGTATCCGCCCTCGTCATCGACCAGTTGAAATCAAACCTGGATACCGAAGCATGATGCCGCCAAGGAGCTTTCCTCCCTGCCCCTCCCCGGCCAACCACACATGACTCGGGACTTGACCTCCGGGAGTGGGTCAGGGATGCGCTGGCGGCATCCTACGGGTTTGGCGTCCAGCAGATGAATGGTTGCTCAATGAAATTTGAAACGTAGTCATTGGCATCAAGCACACGGAATCGGATGTACTTGGTGTAGTATCGCCCGCCGATAAACAAGTCATACTTGCACGGCTCACTAAAAGTAGTGGAACCATTGCGCCAGTAGAAGTTGGCTGGGTCTGGATTGGCATCGAGATTATGTGCCATTTGCCACTGATAAATGTACGGCGCTACGCCGCCGCTTGCACTCCCAGAGCACTCAATCCTGGTGAATGAATCATTCCGAAAACAGCTCCCAGTCACTGTCGGAGGCGGAATGTCGAAGGCGACTACCGTGTCGTCCGTATCGACTTCCCTTCCGTCGGCGGAAAGAGGCTCCCCGCAGGCGCTGAGCAAGGCCACCGCCGAAGCAGACACTGCGATGAGCGGAAGGTGCTTCCTGATGGTGCGAACCGACATGGGCGCTCCTGTGGCAAGGCCGAAAAGGCAGTCGAAATTTAACTGACTTTCAAGAGATCCCGCTTACGCATCTGGGAAGTGTCCTGAACTGCTCAAATGCTGCGAACGTCCGAGGAACTGCCATCCCCGTTGGCTCGGTCCGCAACTGGGTAGCCGTTCAGCGGGTCTAGTCCCGAATCTTGTGTAGCTGTTTCGAAGGGGCATCAAGCAGCGCGGCAATGGTTTCGTGAGCGCTGTCGTGTGGCCCTCCGGGTCGGGGCCACACGCGACACCGGAGGCAAGACATAGACTTTGAAGATCGGAATCGTCGCCGGCTCGGCTATCAGCCCCGACCGTCAATGAAGGACGGGAGCCTCGGTCACGCGCTCGAACGACACGCCCAGGTTCCCGACCCGTTCGAGCGCGTTCTTGATGTCCTCCGAGACAATGAAGGCGATCTTGAACTTCTTCAGCCGAAAGACGTGCGCGCCCTCAGTCTTCGAGGGGTCGATTCGCAGTCCGTAGATCCAGTTGTACTCGCCTGGGTAATCAGGGGACGGTTCGTCATAGTGATGCACCTCCCGGCACCGTGCCTCGTCAATGGCATCAACCACCTTGATTGCATTGACGACGAAGTACCGCTCGGACTCTCTCTCGATCGCCACCGGAAAGAGCTGAACATCGTTGGGAGCCAGTGTCCTGAAGACGTTCGCAATGGCCTCGCTGACGATGGGGGCAGCCTCAATCACAGAGAAGTCAAACGCTCGCTTTGTGCCAGGATGTGCGATTCGTGCTGCGAGGGGACCCAGGTCAGGAAGGATGCGACCATCCGCGAACATCCAAGGCTCGTCAAACGCCTCACCAGAATCTCGTGTCGGCGTCTCAATCAGCCACCGTGGCACATCACCCAGCTCCACTGAGTAATAATGACGCTCCAACTTATTTCTCCACCTTCACAATGAAGCTCCGCAGCGGATTTCCCGGCGTCATAAGCTCGTTCGCGATCCTCGCAAGTTCCTTCATCAGACTGGCCCGGCAGGTCTCTGTCGTTCGGCAGCGCGCAACAGAGAGTTCAAGACGCCGAATCACCGCTCGGTGATACAGTTCAGGGTGAGGCCCCTCGTGTCCCTTGAGCCGCACCTTGTTGGCAGCGTCTTCGAGCGTCATCCCGGCCTTCTCGAATAGCTTCTGGCACTGAGGAGTCCAAGGACCGCCGGTAGCGTCGGAGATGGGGTTCTTGTTCGTGCAGATGTGATGAACGGGCCCCACCGCGTCACCAGGAAATCGCCCGTCCGAGTACATCGCCAGGGCGGCAGCAGCACCAGGCGCCAGGGCAACGTTCAGCACTCCAGCAGCGGGAATCGCGATTGAAGTCACGCCGCCATTCAACGCCGCTCCGAGCGAGAATCCCGCCTCGGCCTGCGCCCGAATCGCGGCCTGAGGGAAGCCCGGAAGTCTCGGCCCCTGGGCTGCCACCGCGTTCTTTCCTCCAAGTGCCGCCATGACGACGAGCACCAGGACGCGCGTGCCGTTCGTGCCGAGCACCCGCCCGAACCGATGCCCGATGTCTTGTAGCTCGATGACGCTCATCGCCGTCCCCGCATCATCCCACAACCGGACGAATCCGCGCCCAATCTCCCAGACAGGCACCACGCCCAGATAGGCCACCATCGCCGCCGTCAGCGCTACCGCGATAACCTTGGTGACGGGCTCGGGCAACGCCATCGTGAGGAGCAGCGTCAGCGCGGCCGACGTCACCAGGGCCTTGAGCGCCGCTGGCTTCAGCACCTTGCCGACCTCGGCCTCGACGCTCTCCCATACGGTATCGAGCGCGAAGGACAGCGCCATGAGCGTCCGGTCCTTTCGCGAGAACGTCAGCCCCGTCCCTCCCACCAGGGTCAAGCAGTCGTCCGCGTCGGGGCAGATGCGCGCGTACAAAGACTCAGGTGAACTCCCCGCCCCCGAATCCGCGAAGCCCTTCGAGGACGCGATCAGGGCCCTGGAGCGCACCCATCCTCGCTCATCCACCGCTTCAGCCGCTCGGAACGCAACGTCCATGCGCATGTCGAGGATGAGCCGAGTGAGGGCAGACTTGAATTCGTCCTCGCTCACTTCGACTGGGTCAACATCGACCGACTCGTGGACGAGTCGCTGACCATTTCCAGCATCGATATTGACAATGCGAGTGGTCGCACACCCCGCTGAAAGAAGCAGCAAAGACACCACTGCAACCCATCTCATAGCATCCCCCAAAGACACCCCTGGAAATCAGGAGGCGCTGCAGCCTGACTCTAGGGTCTGACAAGTTCAGCAGAGTTCGCGCGGCAACCAACCTACCACACGCATCCCAACTAGATTTCAACACCTCACAGGTTGCACTGTCCTTCAGTCGCCACCGAGCAAGAGTGGATTACCCCACCACGCTCCTGACAGGTTGTTCGCTCGATGAGACCTACCCAATTCACAAGGTCTATCCTGACTTTCGCAGCGCTAGCGTCGTTGGGTGCGCATGCCGCCAATCACTATCGGCGGTCCATCCTGCGCTCCGAGCATCCGGAGAACGGGACCCACTCCGTCTACGTGAAGGGGCAAGTCATCACGACGTTGCGCTTCGAGCAGCCCGTCAACCCGAGCAAGACGAAGGTGCTCGGCTGGGAAGGTCGACTCGAACCACTCACGGTGGTCCACAACAAGGTCATCCTGAAGCCCATCCGGGCTCTCCACCGCGATGCTGGATGAGAACCTCGGGCTCCTTGAAGCACCAGCTCGGCTCTACGCCCGGCCTGGACAGGCGCCCCCCAAGTCGTCATCCGCTACCATGCGGCCCAGCCGATGAATGGCGGGGATCACGTGCCCATCTGCGCCGTGGCTCGCCTCGGGTTCGGGCAGCTCCGAAAGCACCCGGAGTCCAAGCCAGGGACAGCCATCCTCGATTCGCCCCGCGCAGGGGTCTACATCGTGGACGAGTTCCGGTGAGGAAGCAGGGCCGCTGAAATCGTCGCGGGCGCCGGCCTGGTTGGAGCAACGCCCGAGCGCTGAACGCGGCGGAAAAGAAAAAGGGCTGGCTGCCTGAAGCAACCAGCCCTTCTCTTTTCTTGGAGCCGACACCCAGGATTGAACTGGGGACCTACTGATTACGAATCAGTTGCTCTGCCGCTGAGCTATGTCGGCGCGACAGGTGCGCGGGGAGTACCATGGCGGCTCATGCCCGGCAAGCAGAAATGAAGGCGAGTGCTCACCCTCCCCGCCATTCCGCCCATTTTCCGCGCACCCGCATCGTTGGTTTTCCAACCATCACCACGATTGACCACCCTGACACGGATGACACACCGCGTCTGTCGCAGCTGACACATCGCGTTGACATAAGTGCCCGTTATCGCTCCAGATTCTTGGGAGAGGACGGGTGCTTGGCGCGGTTGAAGTCTCGGAGCGCCTATGTACATAAGGGCCCCGCTACCCCCACGTGCCTCGCCCACGAGCGGCGACGCGACAAGGAGCATCTCCCGTCATGGCCAGTGAAGAGAATTTCATGCGTGCCCCGGCCCCTACGCCCAAGCGCACCGTCTACACCGAGGCGATGGAGATCTTCCATCGTGCAGCGGACCTCATCGCGCTGGACAAGCGCGTCCGCCTCGAGTTGGAGGAGCCGGACTACGAGCACATCTTCTACGTCACGGCGAAGCTGAAGGACCGTCTCGTCCCGCTCTCCGAGGAGAAGGCGCGCACCTTCTCCAACCTCCCGGAGACGCAGGTCCGCAACAAGGAAGGCCTGGAGCTGCTGGCCAACGGCAACATCATCCTCAACGGCCGCGCCCTGCTGGGCTCGGACGTGGACATCCGCCAGGGCCACCTGCGCCTGCCCGACGGCAAGGTGTACCAGCTGGTCCCCGGTGAGTCGCAGCGCTTCAAGGCCTACCGCGTGCAGCACAACCAGGCGCGCGGCCCCTACAAGGGCGGCCTGCGCTACCACCGCGAGGTGTCCCTGGACCTCTTCAAGGCGCTGGCCGCGGAGATGACCTGGAAGACGGCCATCGCCGAGGTTCCGTTCGGCGGCGGCAAGGGCGGCATCCAGATCGACCCGCGCGAGTACGGCCGCGAGGAGATCGAGGCCATCACCCTGCGCTTCATGTACCGGCTCAAGAGCATGATTGGCCCGGACATCGACATCCCGGCGCCGGACGTGGGCACCAACCCCGGCATCATGGCCCTGCTCTACCGCCAGTACTCGGACGGTGAGCGCGAGCGCCACAACCTGCGCGGCATCGTCACCGGCAAGGACGTGCGCATCGGCGGCTCCGAGGGCCGCCACAAGGCCACCGGCCAGGGCGTCGCCTTCTGCATCGAGGACTACTACGCCGACCGCGGCGAGTCCGTGAAGGGCAAGACGTTCATCATCCAGGGCTTCGGCAACGTGGGCAGCCACGCCGCCAACATCCTGTCGCAGATGGGCGCCCGCCTGCTCGCGGTGAACGACGCCGACGGCACCATCTTCAATGGTGACGGCATCGACGTGGCCGCGCTCTCCGCCTACGTGCAGGACCCCAAGAACCTCAAGCGCAGCGTGCTCGGCTTCCCGGGCGCCCAGCGCATCGAGAAGAAGGACCTCTGGGACGTCCAGGCGGACATCCTGGTCCCTGCGGCCCTGGGCGGCGAAATCACCGCCGACGTGGCCGAGCGCCTGCGCGTCAAGCTGGTGGCCGAGGGCGCCAACGGCCCCACCACCCCGGAGGCCGACCGCATCCTGGAGAAGCGCGGCATCGAGCTCATCCCGGACATCATCGCCAACGCCGGTGGTGTGACGGTGAGCTACTACGAGTGGATCCAGAACAAGCGCATGGAGCGCTGGAGCGAGGCCGAGGTCGACCAGCGGCTCGAGCGCGCCATGAAGCGCAACTACCGCATCATCCGCGACATCTCGCGCAACCAGCCGCGCAAGACGGAGATGCACGACAGCCGCCAGTACTGCATCGGTGAGACGGTGGACACCCGCTGCGCCGCCATGATTCTGGCGCTCAAGCGCATCGAGGCCCACTACCTCCTCGAGGGCTTCTCGCAGTAGTCGAAGCCACGGGCACCCGCCCACGGCTGGAAACACGAAGGGCACGGTCCTCCATCTGGAAGGCCGTGCCCTTTCGTTTTCGCCGGGCCCAGAGGTTGGCTTGGGCGGCCCCCGCTGCTGTTCCGGGAAGCGCCAGGCCGCGAAGCCCCTCACGGGCCCCGGACGGATGTCAGTGCATCACCCGCTCGCGGTCCACCAGCAGGAGGGGCGCGTCGTCCTGCGTCTCATAGGCCACGATGCGCAGCCCCACGCCGCGGCTGCTGCCCTCGCGCCCGTCCTTGCGCCCGAAGGCCAGGGCCACCTGGTAGCGGACCTCGCACAGGCACGTCATCTCCGTCCCGTCCTCGCCCGCGAACGTCACCTTCAGCTTCTCGCCCAGGCCCACCTGGTCCCGGACCTCCACGAACATGCCCCGCGCGCTGATGTTGCGGCCCACCCCCCGAAGCATCCCATCCTGGGTGGTGAGGTAGACGGTGAAGACCTTGTCGAAACGGAGGTGGGAACGGCGCTCGTGAGGACGCTCAAACATGGGGGTAGCTCCCGGAACAGGTGGTGACAGGCGCAACCTACACGGTAGCCACATGTAGGCAAGTTCTTCACCTACATCCACCCTCACACACCCATGTAACGAGTGCCGGACGCTTTCCGAAATGGCACGATTCCGGGCTGAACCCTTGTTCCCCGGAGACCTCGCCCGTGAATCGCATCCTCCTCGCCGCCGCCCTCTTCCTCGCGCCCGCGCTTGCCCTGGCGGACGCGGACCCTCGCTTCGCCAAGCTGCGTGACGAAGCCGAGCCGCTGGGCGGGCTGGGGACCTTCTTGGATAAGTTCGTGGGCGCGTGCGACGGCCCCTTCGTGGACTCGCAGTGCAAGGCCAACGCGGAGGCGTTCCGGAAGAAGTACCAGGGCAAGCGGCTGTACATGATCGTCACCGAGGACGACGCCACCATGCTCACCCCGGGGCCCTATTCGCTGGGCACGGGCGAGTACAGCATCAACATCACCCCGTTCTTCCCCGGCGGCAGCTCGGCGCTCACCCACGGGGCGCCCAAGAAGACGGACGCCAACGGCAACCCCATCCTCCCCTACCTCACCGTCACCGGTGACATGCCGGCGGGGTGGAACCTGCAGATGTTCAACCGCCTCTTCTCCACGCGCTCGGTGCGGGCACAGATTGTCTTCACCCCGCAGAGCGTGTGGACCCTGCCCAAGAAGGGCGGCGGGAAGAGCCACGGCGTGACGGCGCGCATCGAAGCCATCTTCATCACCGAGGGTCGCAGCGGCCAGGCCATGGGCCTGTGGCTCCACGGCAAGGACGCCAAGAAGCGCTAGCCGGGCGTCACCTCACCGGGCGATGGCGATGTACTGGAGCGCCTCGCCCCGCTTCACCCGCAGGAGGATGCTGACCCCGGCGCTCCCCTTCCCCAGCGCCGCGCGCACCCCGGCCACGTCCTTCACCCGGCGGCGGTTCACTTCCGTCACGACGTCTCCCGCCCGCAGGCCGGCCGAGTCCGCCGGGCTGCGCGGCGTGACCCCCGACACCAGCACGCCGGACCAGGCCGTCTCCCCCAGGGGCGCGGCCACCTCCGGCGTGAGGTCGCGGATCACCAGCCCCATCTCCTCCTCGCTGGCCGTCCGCTGGATGAGCCCCTCAGTGGCCTCCTGCGCGGGGCGCGCCACCAGCCGCACCGTCACTTCCTGCGTCTCGGTGCCCCGCGTCAGCGACAGGCGCGCCTCGGTGCCCGGCGCCAGCAGCGCCACCTTGCGCAACAACTGCAGGTAGGAGCCGATGGGCCGCCCGTTCACCGCCACCAGCCGGTCTCCGGGGCGGATGCCCACGGCCGCGGCGGGGCTGCCCTTGTAGACGTCCTTCACCAGCGGGGCCTGGCGCTCACCGCCCCCATGGCTCCCGTCGTCATTGATGACGACGCCCAGCCACCCACGCTCCAGCTTGCCGTTCTCCCGGAGGTTGGGCAGCAGCTCCTTCACCAGGTTGCTGGGGACCGCGAAACCAATGCCCTGCCCCTGACTGATGATGGCGGTGTTCACCCCCACCACCTCCCCCTTCATGTTGAAGAGCGGCCCTCCGGAGTTTCCGGGGTTGATGAGCGCGTCCGTCTGGATGAAGTCGTCGAACTGGCCCACGCCCAGCACGCGCTCCTTGGCGGAGATCATCCCGTGGGACACGGAGTGGTCCAGGCCAAAGGGGTTGCCAATGGCCACCACCCAGTCGCCCACCGCCATCCGGTCCGAGTCCCCCAGGTACACTGCGGGCAGCTTGCCCAGGTCCACGCCGCTGAGCCGCAGCAGCGCCACGTCCGTGGAGGCGTCGCGGCCCACCACGGAGGCGGCGAACTCGCGGCCATCCGCCAGACGCACGGCAATCTGCTGCGCGCTGGCCACCACGTGGTTGTTGGTGACGACGAGCCCGTCGGGCGTCAGCACGAAGCCGGAGCCGGTGGACTTCTTCATCCCCTCCAGGCCACCGGCCCGGGGCCCCACGGTGGTGATGTTGACGACGCCCGCCTCCACCGCGCGGATCAGCGGCGCCAACGAGGACGGGGGCACGAAGTGCGGAATGCCCGGATCTCCCTCGGCGCGCTCGCGCCACAGGCCCAGGCTGCCCGTCTGCCCCTCGACACCCGCGGCCTGCGCGGCGAACCACGCGGCATGCTCCCGGGCCCGCGCGGGAAGCCACGCGTCGAGAGGACCCTCGGCGGCCGCCGCGACCGGGACGAGCGCCAGCACCAAACACAGGGAGAAGAATCGGGAGAGCACGGAGCGGCAGTCTACACGGCGGACCAGGGTCGAGCGGACTCAACAGCCTGGCCCGGCGCCCCCTTCCCGTGAGTGACGGGGGCGCCCTGAACGGCGGCGTCAGGCCTGGACGGGGGCGACGTACTTCGCCACCTTCACCCGGGCCGGACGGATGATGCGGTCCTTCAGCCGGTAGCCCGCACGCAGCTCGGCGACGATGCGGTGGTCCTCGTCCGGCGAGGCGGTCACTTCCATGTCGACCGCATCGGCCGTGTTCGGGTCGAAGGGCTGCCCGACGACCTGAAGGCGCTCGATGCCCGTGGACTGCGCCTTGCGCAAGAGCTCGGCACGAATCATCCGGACGCCCTCGGCCAGCGGCGAGGTGTCCTGGGCGCTGACGGACAGGCACCGGTCCAACTCGTCAATGGCCTCCAGCAGCGTGATGGCCACGTTGCCGCGCTCCACGTCCAGCATGCGCTCACGCTCCCGCGTCACGCGCTGCTTGAACTCCTCGCGGTCCTTCTCCGCGGCCTGCACCGCGCGGACGGCAATGTCGAACTTCTTGCGAAGCGTCTCCAGCTCCGCGGCCATCCGCTCCCGCTCCGCGTCCTGACCGGCAGCCGCGTGCTCCTCCGGAGCCTGCTGCTGGGAGGAAATCTCCTCGGCGGCGGAAACAGGTCCCTCGCTGTTGGCGGAGGGGGGCTGCTGGGTGGCTTCGGGAGCTGCGTCGGTGCGGGTGTTGCCGGCCATGTCTAACCTGAGGCGATGGTGGGTGCGCAGTCGCGCGAGAGGTAGGGAGTCACTGCTGCCCGGAACCTAACCGCGAGACGGCCCCTGTCAACGCGGGAGCGAGCTAGTGCTCCTGCGGCGCGGCGGGAGACTCGGCCATGAAGCCGTGGTCCACCTGCCCTGTCACCTCGTCGATGATTTCCACCTGGGCGGCCCGCAGCGAGTAATAGAGGAGCCAGCGCTCCGCCGCCGTCAGGGTTCCCGCCGGCAGGGCCTCCTCAATCTCCTGAACCGTGAGCCGGCCCTCCTTGAGCCCCTTCGCGAAGAGGGCCTTGCGGGCGATGTAGCTCTTGCCGATCCTGTTCTCCACGGCGACGCCTCCTTTCCGCTAAAGATAATTTCGCCCACCGGTCACCGCAGGACGTCGCGCTGGCGGTGGGCTTCGGGACGGCTGGAGGGCAGGCGCCCAGCCAGCCGGAGCCTCAGGAGTCGAGCGCATCCGAGTGTTGCGTGGGCGGCGTCTGGTCGTCGTTGCCCCCGACGTCCACCGGGTGCGCGGAGATGACCTGACGCGCCTCCGGGTGCAGCAGGCCGCGCTGCGCCAACACCTTGGGACCCAGAATCGTCACCATGGTGTCCTCCTCCACCACCTCCACGGCCAGGAGCCGGGCCGCCAACGCCTGGGCCCTGTCCTTGTGGGTGGTCAGCACCTGACGGGCCCTGTCGAGCGCTTCACTGACGAGCTTGCGCACCTCCTCGTCAATCATCCGCGCCGTCTGCTCGGAGTAGCTGCGCGTCTCCGGCACGCCCGCCGAGCGGAGGAAGCCCGGGCCATGGTCCGCGCTCAGGGCCACCGGCCCCAGCGTGCTCATGCCGTAGTCCCGCACCATCATCCGGGCCATTTCCGTGGCCTGGCGGATGTCGTTGGACGCGCCGGTGGAGATTTCCCCGATGAAGATCTCCTCCGCGGCCCGGCCGCCCATCATCCCCGCCATCTTGTCGCGCAGTTCGTCCAGCGACATGAGATAGCGGTCCTCCAGCGGCAGCGACATGGTGTAGCCCAGCGCCGCCAGGCCGCGTGGGATGATGGACACCTTCGTCACCCGCTCCGCGTGAGGCAGCATCCACCCCACCACCGCGTGGCCCGCCTCGTGGTGCGCGACAATCTCCTTTTCACGCTCGTTCATCCGGCGGTTCTTCTTCTCCAGACCGGCGACGACACGCTCGATGGCTTCCTCGAAGTCCGCCCGCATCACCGCGTCGCGGTTGCGGCGCGCGGCCAGGAGCGCGGCCTCGTTCACCACGTTGGCCAGGTCCGCGCCCGCGAAGCCCGGGGTGCGCGAGGCAATGGCCTTGAGGTCCACGTCCGGTCCCAACTTCACGCCCTTGGCGTGAATCTCCAGCACGCGCTCGCGGCCCCGCTTGTCCGGCCGGTCCACCAGCACCTGCCGGTCGAAGCGGCCCGGACGCATCAGCGCGCTGTCCAGGATCTCCGGACGGTTGGTGGCCGCCAGGATGATGAGCCCCGCGCGGCTGTCGAAGCCGTCCATCTCCGCGAGCAGTTGGTTGAGCGTCTGCTCACGCTCGTCATGTCCACCGGCCACGCCCGAGTTGCGGCTCTTGCCAATGGCGTCCAGCTCGTCGATGAAGATGATGCACGGCGCCTTCGACGTGGCCTGGGCGAACAAGTCGCGGACTCGCGCGGCGCCCACGCCGACGAACATCTCCACGAACTCGGAGCCCGACAGACTGAAGAAGGGGACGCCCGCTTCACCCGCCACGGCTCGCGCCAGCAGCGTCTTGCCCGTGCCCGGAGGGCCCACCAGCAGCACCCCCTTGGGGATGCGCCCGCCCAGGCGGCGGAACTTCTCGGGCGTCTTGAGGAACTCGACGATTTCACGCAGCTCGTCGACCGCCTCGTCCACGCCAGCCACGTCCTTGAAGCCCACGCCGGTATCGGCCTCGGCCTGCACCTTGGCGCGCGTCTTCCCGAAGCTCATGACGCTCTGCGGGCCCTGGCCCATGCCGCCGGCCACCCGGCGCATCATGAAGCTCCAGAAGAGGAAGAAGAGGCCCAGGGGCAACAGCCATATCCACAGCGCCTCGCCCAGCCCTGACTGCGGCACGGCCTCGAACTGGATGCCCTTCTGCTCCAGCAACGGCACCAGCCCCTCGTCACCGGCGACGCGGTAGGCCATCCACGGCAGGGCGCTCGGCTCGCCGCGCAGCGTGCGCTCCCCGTCTGCCGGAGGAGGAGGCGGCTGTGCCGTGTCCTTGAGGAAGCCCTTCACCCACTCATTCGAAATCTGGACCCGGCTGAAGTTCCCGGACTCCACCCCGTCGCGGAACTGGCTGTAGCTCACGCGCCGCACGCCCGCGTCCTGGAAGACGTTGCGGAACAGCAGGAAGCCCAGGACGAGCAACAGGATGTAGCCCAACGGTGAGCCGAACTTGAACCCCTTCCCCGTTGGCGTTGGCTTGTCTGTCTTCTTTCCGCGTGGGCCCATCCCAGGCGGCAAATCCTGTGGCTTCATCGTCGGCACGCTCGACCCTCCCCCTCCCCCGCCCACGCGGACACAGTGACCGCGAGGCGTCTTCCCTGGCGGGCCAAAGATGTTCACCGTTGCCATACCGTCAACCCGCCAGGCGGGCTTCACGGCATGTGCGGGCCCTTGCGCCGAATCAGCGACACCCGATCAACCACAAGGGTTGGCCAGTGAACTCCGTCCCCAACAAATAGCCGTTGCCGTCTTGCACGAAGGTGATGGCTTCTGCCTGCGCCTGACTCCCGCTCGGAACCTCGACGAGCTGTCCTTGCAGCAGGTCCTCCAGCCGCGCGGCGTCGGGGCGGCGCAGCTCGTACGCGCGCGAGTAGGTGCGCAGCAGCAGCCGCTCACCGGAGGGATGCAGGGAGGCCGCGGTGGTGGCCCGGTCCATCCCGAGCGGCGCCGTCAGCGTCCCCAGCTTCCGGGCCTGGATGGGGGTCTCCACGCTCAGCCCATCCAGCGCGAAGACCTCCCCCAGGGAGTCCAGCGTCTTGGTGATGACGGCCAACCGGCCAGAGCGGGCGTCGATGATGACCGACTCCGCGTCGCGGGGCCCGTCTGGGTACATGAAGGACAGCACCTCCACCGGCACCGTGGCATCCTCGAGCGCCTCCGGTTCTGGCAGCCGGTAGAGCCGCACCTGCTCCCGGCGCGCGAAGTTGTCACCGATGTCCGCAAGATAGACGCAGCCGCGCGACGCGCCCGAGGCGCAGGGCCCCACCGTGACGTCCTCGATGTCGCGAGGGGTGGCCCCGGTGAGCGTCAGCCGGGCGAGGATGGCGCCCTTCGCGTCCATCGCGAACAGCTCGAAGCCGTTGCCGGAGTCGTTGTGCGCCCAGAAGGCGCCCGGGTGGCGCTGGCTGGCGGCCAGGCCGGAGAGTTCGGACAGCACGTCGGGCACGGTGCCGGACCGCTGAGGCTCGCTGTAGAGCGTGCACCCCGGCACGCCCTGGGCAGGGACCTGGTTCGTCGCCTCGGGTGGGGGCGGCGCGGGCGGCGGCTTGGAGCGGGAGCACGCGCCCAGCACTCCGGCCAGCAACGCCAGGAGGAGACGGCGCGGCACGTCAGCTGTCCAGGTCGAGCAGCTTCGCCAACGTCTTGGCATCCGCGTCCGGGAAGCGGTACGCGGACATCTCCTCCAGCGTCACCCAGCGGTGGTCATGCACGCGCAGGTGTTGGATTTCCTCCGTCGGCCGCGAGAGCCGGCAGTGGAAGACGCGGAAGTCGATGTCGTAGTTGGGGTACTCGTGGTGGGTGTGCATGGCCTGACCCAGCACGTCCACCTCCACGCCCGTCTCTTCCTGGATTTCCCGGGCAAGGGCCTCGGCGTCCT
The DNA here is from genome assembly GCF_006547365.1 of Myxococcus sp. AB056. Taxonomy (NCBI): domain Bacteria; kingdom Pseudomonadati; phylum Myxococcota; class Myxococcia; order Myxococcales; family Myxococcaceae; genus Myxococcus; species Myxococcus sp. AB056. The sequence continues at coordinate 22,302 of NZ_VHLB01000059.1, forward strand.
CTTCGCCCTCTTCCACGCGCCCGCCGGGGAACTCCCACAGCAGGGGCAGTGACGCGGTGGGGGGGCGCTGGGTGATGAGGTAGCGCCCCTGCTCATTCTGGAGCATCGCACCGACGACACGGACCTGACGGCGGGCCATTCGCTTCTCCTCTTTCTGGCGGGACACCGGGGGAGGGGCGACCTAACACAGCCCCCGCCCGGCGCCAATGCCGCAACCCCAGTCGCCCAGCCTGCGCATGTCCGGGCAACCTGGCCACCCTCCCCCTGGGCCGCACAGTCGCCGCGGACGCCCGGGGGGCTTGCCCCGGCCGACCGCCCCCCGGGCAATGTTCGGGTCCGTGCGCCAGCGCACCGGCATGTGGTGAATTGGATGACGGGAACGCGAGAAGGCGTCATGCTCGGCCCATGACGACGAGTCGTAGGGAAAGGGCCGAGGTGCTCGGAGCGGCACTGAAGGCCGCCCGCCAGCAGGCGGGGCTCGGCATGGAGGAGGTCGCCGAGCAACTGGAAATCCCCGTGGAAGTGCTCGCTCGGGTGGAACGCGGGGTGATGGTGCCGACCATTCCCACCCTGACGCGCCTGTGTGTGATTCTGAAGCTGGACCCGGATGTGCTGCCCGAGCTGCCGGAGATGAGTGACTGACGTCCGGGCGTGGCCGTCCAAGCTCCCGGCCCCGAGCTCCCACGCCCCATGCGCTGCCCCACCTGCCATCGCCGCGTGGCCGAGCGCTGTCCTCGCCACGGCCCGGTCGAAGCGCGTGCCCAAGGCTCCTTGCCGGAGCCTCCGGATGTGGCGGGCTATGTCCTGGGAGCGCCCTTGGGGCGCGGTGGGTTTGGACGGGTATTCGCCGCGCGGCGTGAGGTGGATGGGCAGGACGTCGCGCTGAAGGTGCTGGAACCGCTCGCGGGCGAACGGCTGGGGCGGGAGCTGGAGGCCCTGCGCCGCATTGGCCCCCCCGCCGTGCCACGGCTGCTGGGCGAGGCCACGACCCGCGCCGGTGAGCGGGTGGTCATCATGGAGCGCATCGAGGGCCCGACGCTGGCTCAGCGGTTGGCGAAGCTGCCGGGCGCCGGTGCCCTGCCCTGGGCCGATGCGGCCCCGCTGACGCGAGCCCTGGCGGAGGCGCTGGCCCAGGTCCATGCGGCGGGCGTGGTGCACCGGGACCTGAAGCCGGAGAACGTCGTGCTGTCCGAAGGGCGGCTCGTCCTGCTGGACTTCGGCCTCGCGCGGCTGTCGGCCCAGGATGATGGGGAGGGGCTCTCGCCAGGGCTCACCCGCACGGGTCAGCGGCTGGGGACCCATGAGTACATGTCACCCGAGCAGTGCCGGGACGCGCGATACATCGACGCGCGCGCGGACCTGTATGGGCTTGGGGTCATGTTCTTTGAGCTGCTGTGTGGTCGGCCTCCCTTTGTCGGAGAGGCGGCAGCGGTGCTCCAGGCGCATGTCTCGCGGCGGCCTCCGGCGATGCGGACGCTCGCGCCTTGGCCGGTGCCCGCGGCGGTGGAGGCGTTGGTGCAACGGCTGCTGGCCAAGGTGCCCGAGGACCGGGGAGACAGTGCGCGGTCGCTGGCGGAGGAGTTGCGCGAGCTTCAGGGCGCTGGCGATGCGCTGGGCACCCATGCGGTGTCCGGGGCCCTGGCGGAGAACCCGCGCCGCGCCACGGAGGCGCCACGGACGGACACGGGCCCTTCAACCGCCCCCACCCCAGACGCCAGCCGAGCCACGCGCGACGTAGCGGTCCTCGGTGTGAAGTCCTCACGGGATGCACCGGCCTTGCAGGCCTCCCTCGCCGGAAGCGGCGCCATCCTCGCGCGCGTGGAGCCGGGCCTTTGCCTCTTCGCGTTCCCCCACGAAGCGGCGGTGGAAGCCGGGCTGCGCGCGGCGCTCCGGGCCGCGGAGGTGCTGAAAGCCGCCCTCCCCCCCAACGCAACGCTCGCGCTTCATTGCGCACCGCTGCGCCTTCGTGAGCGTGCAGGCCGATTGACGGTGGGTGGCGCGGCGGTGGAGCGGCCCGAGCGATGGTGGCCATCGCTTGAATCCGTCTCCACCCCGGAAACAGTCGCGCTGACGGCCAGCGCCCGAGCCCACCTGGGCGACCTGCCCTACAGCACGCCGCATGGGGACGCGCTGACATCTCCTGACGCCCTCCTGGGCCGGGACACGGAACGGCAGTGGCTGCGCGAAGCCCTGTCGCGCGTGCAGGCACACGGCGCGCCCGTGCTGCGCACCCTGCTGGCGGAAGAGGGCCAGGGCAAGACACGCCTGCTCACCACGTGGCGGAGCGAACTGGAGGGCACGCCCGGCGTCTCCGTGCGCTTCGTGGAGGCACTCCCGGAGGAAGGGAGCGCGAGCGAAAGCGGTCTGCGAAGTCTCATCAACACCGTCCTCGGCCTGCCATCCCAGACGCCCTCGGATGAAGCGCTGCGCCGGCTGCTCGCGGACGCGCGTCCCCCGTTGGATGTGGCCACCGTGCACCCGGCGGCGCGCAGGCAACTGGTGGCGAGGGCCATCGCAGCGCACCTGTGGCGACTCGCGGCCGCGCAGCCCCTGGTTCTGCTGGTCGATGACGCGCACACGCTGGACCCCACGGCCCTGGATGCATTGGAACTGGCGACGCTCTCTGGGGAGGGGGCCCCCCTGTGCGTGGTGCTCGCCGGCCGGCACCGGCTGCTGGGCCTACGCCCCTACCTGGGGGAACGCGCACGAGACGCCGAACAGCGAGAGCTTCCTCCCCTTCCGGAACAGGATGCGCGCGAGCTGCTTCGCCAGTGGCTGCGCCCCGTAGACCTGATTGCCGAAGGCGTGTTGAGAGAGCTGGTGGACCGCTGCGGTGGCTCGCCGCTGCGCATGCTGGAGACGGTGCGTGCCCTCCGAGGCGCGGGCGCCATCCGCACCCGTCCGGATGGGGGTGGCTACCTCGCCGCGGACGCCTTGAACGGGCTGGCCCCGGACCGCCCGGGCGCGGATGAACGGCTCGCCGAACGAAGCCTCTCGGGCCTGCCCACTGGCATGCGCGCCCCGCTCCAGGTCGCGGCCCTCCTGGGAGACGACGTGCGGCTGGAGGAGCTCACCGCCACGCTCGCCCACCTGGAGACAGACGCGGACCTGGACCTGTCGCTGGACCCGGGCGTCGCGATGGAGCGGCTGGCACGAACGGGCATGCTGGAACCTCGAGGGCCGCGACGCTGGCGCTTCGAACACACCACCCTGCGCGAAGCCTTCACCGCCCTGCTCCCTCCGCCACTGAAGCGGCGCATCTGCACGGCCGCCTTGCGCGCCCTGCCCGCTACGCCCACCGCCCGAAGGGCGCGTCTGGCCGAGTCCGCCGGAGATTCCCTCCAAGCCACGGCGCTCCACTGGAACCTGGCCGAATCCGCTCGCCACGCGCACCGGCTCCTGGAGGCGGAACGGCACTACTCGGCCGCCTTGTCACTGGTGCCGCGCACCGAAGAGGCCGTCCGGCTGGAGCTGCTGTCGGGACGAGGACGCGTGCGCTACCGCCTCCAGCGCATCGACGACGCCGTGGAAGACCTGCGCGCCGCCCGCCTGCTGGCCGAGGCCCACCGCGATGTGGTGCGCGAGGCGGACCTGCTGCTGGAAGAAGCCACCGCCCTCGACTGGCAGGACGACGCGGTGGGCTCCACCGCGCTGCTGGAGCAGGCCCTGCACTGCCTGAAGGACGCGGTCCCCTCGGAGCTGGCCGCACGCCATGCCCTGGCCCAGGCACGCGTCCTCGTGCGGCGGGAGGACATCACGGGGGCCGTGCCCGCTCTGGAGCGAGCCGTGGAGGCCGCGCGGTCCGGCGAGGACTCGGAGACGGAGGCCATCGCCCTGGCCATGCTGGGCGCGATGCTGGCGTGGACCGACCGGCTGGACGAAGCCTCGCGCCGCTTCGACGAAGCCATCGCCCTGTGCGAGGCGACCGGCGACACCCTGCACCTGGGCGTGGCCCTCAACAACCGGATGGTGCTGCATGTCCAGCGCCGGGACGCGGCGGGCGCGCACGCGGACCTGGAGCGCGCGGTGACCCTGGGACGCGAGCTGGGCAACGTGCAGATTGAACGGACCTCCGCCTTCAACCTGGCGCTGCTGCTCGGCTACCAGGGCCGGGCCGTGGAGGCGTTGCCCCTGGCGCGGCGGGCCGGCGTGCTCAGCCAGCGCTTCTTCCCGCGGTCCATGGCCCAGGATGCCCTGCTGGTGGCGCGCCTGTGCTGCGAACTGGGAGACCTGCCCGAAGTCGCGCGTCAGCTCGCCTGGCTCGAGGAGCCGGACACGCGGCAGCGTCTGTCACCTTCGGACGCGCTGATGCTGTCCGTGGTCCGGCGCGTCGTGAACGAGGCTCGAGACGCCCTTCCCTACGGCGCCGATGCCTGGGCCCACCTGGTGGAAGAGTCCCGCCGGTTGGCCACGCCTGATGAGCGGCTGGAGATTCTCGTCTGGGCGGCACGCGCGGCGCGCAAGGCCGGAGACACGGTGACGCTGCGGGCTCGGGTCGCGGAGGTCGAGGAGACCGCACGCGAAGCGCCGCTGTGGACGGACCGCGTCCGCGCGCTGGTGGCCCCGGCCGACAGCCCCTAGTGGGACGGCCACGCCCAGTGCCGGAGCCGAGAACCGTGTTAGCACGGGGTGTCGCAGCAACGGCACGGAGGGACGTCCCATGGCCGGTGGGCCCCCACGCGAACACGCCATATCGCTCTACGGAGACGAGCTGGAACCCGGAGCGCTGGTGGGCGACTGGGTCATCGAGTCACGCGTCCACGCGGGCGTGACCGCGTGGCTCTATCGCGCGTCGCACCTGTCCACCCGGGCTCCCGCCGCGGTGAAGGTGGTGCGTGCCGAGTTCAACCACGTCACCAACGTGCTCCGCCGCTTCCAGCAGGAAGCGGACACGCTCCGGGCGCTGCGCCATCCCCACATCGTGGAGGTGCTCGAGCACGGCGACCTTCGCGACGGACGCCCCTGGCTGGCCATGGAATGGCTGGAGGGCGAAAGCGTGGACCAGTGGCTCACGCACCGAGGCCCCTTCTCCCTCGCGGAGGCGCTGACGGTGATGGAGGAACTGGGCGCCGCGCTGCACTTCGCCCATGGCCGCGGCATCCTGCACCGGGACCTCAAGGCCCAGAACGTGATGGTCATCCCCCTGGCGGAGGGCTTCACGGTGAAGCTGGTGGACTTCGGCATCGCCCGCGTGGAGCAACCGGAGGGACTCTCCGGCCTGACGTCCGGCGGCGCCGTGCTCGGCACGCCCGTGTCCATGGCCCCCGAGCAGATTCGCGGGCAGGCCCTGGACGCACGCACCGACCTGTACGCGATGGGCGTGCTTCTCTACCAACTCCTCACCGGGAGCCTGCCTTTCGAGGGCACCAGCGTGGTGGAGGTCGAGGAGCAGCACCTCCATGCGCCACCACCGCACCTGGATGAACGGGTGCACGCACCGCCAGCACTGGACGCCGTGGTTCAACGGTGTCTCGCGAAGGCCCCTGGGGACCGCTGGCCGGACGTGCCCGCCTTCCTCGATGCCTTGCGCGCGGCGCTGGCGCCCACTCCGGATGAGACATGGGCCGTGGCTGTCTATGTGGACCTCCGCTTCCCGGAGGCCCTGGACGAGCCCTCCGACGCGGACCTGGATGCCAGGGACGCCACGCTGGACGCGACGCTCACCGAACTGGAGACCCGTGGCTGGATGCTCGCCCTGGAGAGTGGCAACGCCGTGCTCGCGTGGACGTCACTGCCTCCCGCCTCCGAGGCTCGTGTCCCTGCCCTGGTGGAAGCGCGTCAGGTGGCGGACGCGCTGCTGCGGCAAGCGTGTGAGGCCGCGGGTGACAGCGTGGAAGTCCGCGTCTATGCGCACGCGGCCCTGTGTGAGCTGAACACGGACGCCCAGGGCCTTCCGAGGCTGGCGGGCGGTGAGCTGCTGCGCCTGGAGCACTGGGCTTCGGGAGGCACGGCGGGCGAGGTCCTGCTGTCGGATGCACTCGCCAGCCGCTGAGCGGGCTACGTCCGCAGCCGGTGCCGGCGCAGCAGGCGGTACAGGTACACGCGGTCCATGTCCGCGGCGGTGGCGGCCTGCGACACCTTGCCTCCATGGAGCTTGAGGAGCGCATCCAGGTACTCGCGCTCGAAGACCTCCAGGGCGCGGCGGCGGGCCTCCGCGTAGGGCTGCTTCGGGTCCACCAGGCTGCGCAGCACCGCTTGCGCGCTCACCTCCTCGGCGTCCGGCGGCATGGCGTCCTGGAAGACGAGGCAACGCTCCAGGTGGTTGCGCAGCTCACGCACGTTCCCCGGCCACGCGGCGTGCTGGAGCTGCGCGATGAACTCCGGCGTGCTCAGCGCCGCGAGCTGCTCGGAGCCGGCCCCGAAGGCCGTGAGGATTCGCTCCGCGATGAGGGGGATGTCCTCGGGCCGCTCCCGCAGCGCGGGGATGATGATGCGCACCACCGCGAGGCGGAAGAACAGGTCGGAGCGGAAGCGCGCCGCGTTCACCTCGGCGCGCAGGTCCCGGTGCGTGGCGGCGATGACGCGCACGTTGACGGGCTGGTACCCGTTGGCGCCCAGCCGGCGAATCTCCTTGTTCTCCAGGACGCGCAGCAGCTTCGGCTGCAGTTCCGCGGGCAGCTCGCCAATCTCGTCCAGGAAGATGGTGCCGCCGTCCGCCTCCTCGAAGGCGCCGACGCGGCGCTGGATGGCGCCGGTGAAGGAGCCCTTCTCGTGGCCGAACAGCTCGCTCTCCAGCAGGTTGCCGGGAATGGCGCCGCAGTCCACGGTGAGGAAGGGCCCCGAGGCCCGGGCGCTGGCCTGATGGATGGCGAAGGCGGCGCGGCTCTTGCCCGTGCCAGTCTCCCCCTCCAGCAACACCGTCGCGTCGCTCGCGGCGGCTCGCTCCATGAGAGCGAAGCTGGCGCGCGTCACGGGCGACGAACCCACCAGCTCACCGAACGTCGTGCGGTCGGAGATGAGCAGCCGGTTCGTCTCCGGGCTGAAGTCGAACCGGACGCTCACCCGGCCCAGGCGCAGGATGCTTCCGCCGCGAAGGTACGCGTCGCGCACGTGGACGCCGTCGAGCACCGTGCCGTTTCGGCTGTCCAAATCCCGCAGGCGGGCGCCGTCGTGGTCGACCTTCACCTCGCAGTGGAAGCGCGAAACGGTGGGCTCCTCGATGACGAAGTCGTTGAGCCCATGCGAACCGATGGAGAACGTGTCCGCGTTGCTGTCCTTGGACTGCCCAGGCTGCGGACCTTCGAGGACGGTGAATCGGAAGCGGCGAACAGCGCCCGAGGTCCCGGGCCTTCCTGTGCCTGTGGGCCGCGTCTGCTGGACGGAATCAGGCCCTTCGACTGGACGGCCCGCCCCCTGGGGTCGCTCGGTGTGACTCATAAGGGATGGACGCTATCACCGTGGACGCCACACCAGCGCTACCGGAGGCCCCATTCGACGACGAAGTCCGGCCCGTCCTCCGCGCGAGACAGCCGGGCAAACGACTCCGGGCGTTCGTCCCCCGTCCACAGACCGACGAGGTCGCCCAACAGCCAGTGGGACAGTGAGCGCGCCACCCGCTGCACCCCGTCTCGCGGAACACCCGACAGCGAGCGCTGCGATTCCATCATCGCGCGCACCGTTCGCGACGGAACCACCCAGCACTCGGCCCGAGGAAACGGAGGCGCCAGGAACAGGCAGAACGCGGCGTCGGTCCGCAGCAACTGCGCGTCCAGGTGCTCCCGGCCCAACCGGAAGGCGGGCAGCCACTGACCTTCTCCACGCTGTTCGAGCTTCACCACCTGCACGGACACCACGCGCCGCGTGCGCAGGAAGTCGCCCACCGCCACGTCGAGGACGAAAGCCACCTCCACCCCCAGCCGCGCGGCGGCCAAAGGCGGAGGCACGGCGTCCGGAGCCGCCTCGCCGTCCACCGGGACAGGCTCGGGCACGGGCTCCGGTTCACGGCGCCGGACCGTCATCGACAGCTCCCACGGAGAGGGCTGCCCCTGGGCCATCAACGCGGCGACGTCCGCCTTCACCCGCGCCAGCTCGGCGCGCAGTGCTTCGAGCAGGTCCGCCGCCAGCGTCTCGGTGTCCTCGCGGAAGCGCTCCGGATAGCGAGACGAGAACTCCGCCTCCACTCGACCGAAAGCGCCCAGCAACAGCTCCTCCAGGTCCCGGTCACGCAGCCACGTCCGGCCTCCGAGCGGCACCGCGCGCGTCACATGCAGGTGCCGCAACGCCTCCGTCAGCGTCGCGGGGCCCGAAGCCGGCGAAGGCTCCACGGGGGCGCCCGGCTTCCCCTTCGCCGACGGGCCCTGGAACCAGGACTGGAGTGTCCGGACGCGGAGGCGAACGCGTGACGACGGGTGCTCCTTCAGCCGCTTCACCTGTCGCCGGTCGGTCGCGGTGCGCACCAGCGCCAGCACCGTGAGCTCTGCCTCGGACGAAGCGGCATCCGGCGCGCACCAGAGGAAGAACTCGATGGCCGCCTTGCGCAGCACGGGCTTGCGCCCCACGCGGTCGGCGACTTCCTGACGCCACGCCGCCAGCTCGTCCAGACCGGGCCGCACGGCACCGGGCATGAAACGAGGCCACAGCTCGGCACATTCTTCCGCCAGCCAGTGGAGCTGGTCGAATCCCGGCGCCCCCGGCTTGAGCTTCGACAGCGCGCGCTTGCGGCGGTCGAAGGCATCTGGCGCGCCCTTGCGCACGGCGGCACGGAACAGCCGCTCCTCCAGCCACAGCAGCGTGAGCACCAGACCCGGCTCGCCCTTGCGCAGCGTGGCCTGGCAGTGGTCGAGCACGAAGCGCACGGGGCCCAGGTCCGCCGAGGCCTCGAAGTCGCCGTTCACCAAGGCGCCCAGCGCCCCGCGCAGGCCGTCCACCGGTGGCGCATCGAAGCGCGCCAGCAGCTCGCACAGGTTCTCCACCACCTCGGGAGGACCGCCGACCTCCAGCGTGCGCGACAGCAAGAGCCCCGCCCGAGCGCACCAGTCCGGCTCCTTGCGTCCACCGGGGTAGCACGCCAGGAAGCCACTCATGCCGCTGCGGCCCTCCGGCGACGTCGCCAGCGAGAAGAGGCGCTCGGCCAGGACCTCCGAAGCTTCCCGCCACGGCAGCCGCGCGGCCCGTGTCCGGATGAACTCCGCCAACCGGTCGCGCCCGTCCGCCGCCGTCGCCGGCATCAGCGCGCGCAGTTGCTCCAGCAGCGCAACGGACTTCGCGCCGGTGCCCAACACTTGACGCAGGTCCACCTCCACCGCGCCGTGGAAGCGCAGGGACCGGCCGTCGAAGGTACACGGCGCGTCGCCGACGAGGGACTGGAGCGCGTCCGGGTGCCGCTTCAGGATGCGCGTCAGCACCGTGGTGACGGTGGCCTCCGTCTCACGCCGCACCCGCGCGGCCGTGTCCGCGTCCCCCACCTGCAGCAACGCGGCCAGCATCGTCTCCTGCCGCGCCATCAAGCGCGGCAGCAGGCCCCGGGGCGGCACGGCGTAGGGCCACAGCAACTCACTGCATGAAGAGAGCAGGAACAACAGCTCGCCGAGGGTCCGCTCGCCCTCGTCCAGGCGGCTCCAGGCCGCCGCTTGCGCCAGGGTGCGCTCATCCAGCGAAGCGCCTCGCACCCAGGCGGCGAAGGACTCGCGCCACTGGGTGGACGCGGCCATGGCCTCCGCCGCGGGCGTCCCCGTCACCGTCTCATAGAGGGACCGGAGCGACTCCGGCCACCCGGTTTCATTGACGGGCTGCATGCTCTCTCACGCGCCTCATGCCACCGCGCCAGCGGGCAGGGCCCGCGATTCTCCGGCCGGGGTGATGCTGATGACCACCGACTTCGACGTGGGCGTGCGGCTCTTCTCCGCGAAGCTGTTCACGGGAACGAGGACGTTGGCCTCGGGGAAGTAGGTGGCCGCGCACCTGCGCGGGATGTTGTACGGCACCACGCGGAAACCACGCGCCAGCCGCGTCTCGCCTTCGAAGTGGCTCCGCAGGTCGACAAGCTGGTCCGCGGCCAGCCCCTGCGCCTTCATGTCGGCGGGATGCAGCAACACCACCCGGCGGCCATTGCGGATGCCGCGGTAGCGGTCATCCAGCCCGTACACCGTGGTGTTGAACTGGTCATGCGTGCGAATCGTCATCATCAGGAGCTGCCCCGGCTCCAGGGCAATGGGCTGTAGCGAATGCACCGTGAAGTGCGCCTTGCCACTCGTCGTGGTGAAGCGTCCCTCGCGCGGACCGTTCGGCAGCGCGAAGCCGCCCGGCTCCCGCACGCGGCGATTGAAGTCATCGAAGCCGGGGATGACGCGCGAAATCTGCTCCCGGATGCGGTCGTAGTCCTCCACCAGCGACAGCCAGGGCACGCGAGAGCGCGCCCCCAGCACCGCCGTCGCCAGCCGGGCGACGATGACGGGTTCGCTGAGCAGGTGCTCCGACGCGGGCGCCACCGAGCCCCGCGAAGACGACACCACGCCCATGGAGTTCTCCACGGTGACGAACTGGGCCCCGCCGGCCTGCACGTCGCGCTCGGTGCGGCCCAGGCACGGCAGGATGAGCGCCCGCCGTCCGTGGACCAGGTGCGAGCGGTTGAGCTTGGTGGACACGTGGACGGTGAGGCGCGTGCGGCGCAGGGCCTCGGCGGTGAACTCCGTGTCCGGCGTGGCGGAGAGGAAGTTTCCACCGAGCGCGAAGAACACCTTCACCCGGCCGTCGTGCATGGCGTGCAGCGTGTCCACCACGTCCATGCCGTGGTGCCGCGGCGGCTCGAACCCGAACTCCCGGGACAGCGCCGTCAACAGGGCCTCGGGCGGCTTCTCCCAGATGCCCATGGTGCGGTCGCCCTGCACATTGCTGTGACCACGCACCGGGCACAGGCCCGCGCCCGGCTTGCCGATAGCGCCGCGCAGCAGCGCCAGGTTGACGATTTCCTGAATGCACGCCACGCCATTGCGGTGCTGCGTCAGCCCCATGGCCCAGCAGAAGATGGTGCGCTCGGAGCGCGCGAGGATTTCCGCCGCCGCGAGCACCTGCGCGCGCGGCACCCCACTCCCCTCCTCCACGTCCTCCCACTTCACCGCGCGCATGTGGGCCGCGTAGGCCTCGAAGCCGAGCGTCTTGTCGTCGATGAAGCCCTTGGCCACCACCGAGCCAGGGTTCGCGTCCTCCATCTCGAACAGCGCCTTGGCGATGCCCTGCAGCAGCGCGGCGTCACCGTTGATGCGGACCTGAACGAACAGGGAGTTGAGCGCCGTTCCGGGCCCGATGAGGTGCAGCACGTCCTGCGGGTGCTTGAAGCGGTTGAGCCCCGTCTCCGGCAGCGGGTTGATGCTGACAATCTGGCAGCCCCGTCGCGCGGCGGCCTCGAGCGACGACAACATGCGCGGATGGTTCGTCCCCGGGTTCTGCCCGATGACGAAGATGGCATCCGCCTGGTCGAAGTCCTCCAGCGTGACAGTGCCCTTGCCGATGCCCACCGTCTCGTTGAGCGCGGAGCCACTCGACTCGTGGCACATGTTCGAGCAGTCCGGCAGGTTGTTGGTGCCGAACTGCCGTACGAAGAGCTGGTAGAGGAACGCCGCCTCGTTGCTGGTACGCCCGGAGGTGTAGAAACTCGCGGCGTCTGGCGTGTCGAGCGCGTTCAGCTCCTCGGCCACCAGCGCGAAGGCTTCGTCCCAGGACAGGGGCTCGTAGTACGTGGCGTCTTCGCGGAGCACCATCGGGTGCGTCAGCCGGCCCTGCTTGCCCAGCCAGTGGTCCGTCTGGAGGGCGAGGTCCGCCACGCTCCATCGACGGAAGAACTCCGGCGTCGCCCGCGCGGCCATGGCCTCTTCCGCCACCGCCTTGGCGCCGTTCTCACAGAACTCCGCCATGGAGCGGTGTCCCGGGTCGGGCCACGCGCAGCCGGGGCAGTCGAAGCCCTCCTTCTGGTTCACCTTGAGCAGCAGCTTCGTCCCGCGCACCACGTCCATTTCACCGTAGACGTGCCGTATGGCGGAGATGACGGCGGGGAGGCCGCCCGCCACCGTCGCGATGGGCCCCACGGTGGGTCCACGGGCCTCCTCGGGAGGCTGGGCGCAGGGCGTTGCCTTCGTGAGCGCGGACGACGCTCGCGCGCCAGGCCCCTGTGCGTTCCGGTTCCCGTCGTCCATGGCACTCCCTCCAGGCATCGCGCGGCTGGCTGGCCGCGGCTGTGGACTCTACCGCGCTCTGGCCGCGCGGGAATGCTCATGGAACGACCGGCGCCTCCCCCGGCATACAGCGGCCACTCCGGGGCCCCCATGCCCGGCCGGGCCTCTGACGGGGCCTGCCTGCGTTGCCAGCGGCGCTCGCGGTCCAGAACGTCAGGAGACAGGCCCTGGGCGAACGCTCAACGAGAGGAGGCCATCCAGATGAACGGCAGGCGCGATGACGACCGGCGATGGGGAGACAGGGAGCGGGAGCAGCGGTCCTCGAGGGGCTGGGAGGACGAACACACCCATCCGAGGGACACCTGGGCCCGCGCCCCGGCCAGGGATGCGCACGGCGACGAGCGCGGGTCCGAACGCAGGGGCGACTTCGAGCGGGAGGACGCCAGCGCCGAGCGACAACGGGACCAGCACCGCCGAGGCGGTTGGGCCTCCGAGGATGATGCGTTTCCACGCACCTTCGACAGCGAGCGGCACTTCCGGGACGCGGCGAGGGACCGGGACACACGCGATTACCAACAAGACGTGGACTTCGGACGCGCCGCGCGCGCCCTGGACCAGGGCCGGGAGTATGGCCGCGACTTCGACCTGGACCGGGAGCTGGACCGCCGCGCCCGGCACTTCGACCCGGAGCGCATCGCCAGACGGCCCGGCTACAGCCCCAGCGGCACGTTCCGCGAAGTCGCGGAGGACTGGCGCCTGGAGCCTCCCTACCTCGGCGTCCTGGAGGACGTGGGGACGGAGGGAGGACGCCGGGGCGGCCGTGAGATGCCAGAGCGCCGGGGGCACGGCGGGAGGCGCCATGGCCACCGAGGCGCCGACGACGCCCACGAGCGCCGACGACGGGAAGCGGGCGGCATGGACCGGGGCCGGCCCTGGCGCGCCGCCGGCCACATGGCCGAAACGGATGTCCGCTACGGGGGCACACAGCCTGCGGGCCATGGCCCCGGTGTGGAGAACATGGCGCCACCGTGGGATGGGTACTCCACCAGTCCGTCACGCCCGGACGACCACGACCTGGGGCAAGGTGGCTTCTCGGGTGGGCGCTACCGGCCCGAAGGCCCTGTGAGGGCGCCCCCCCGGGGACGCGCGCCGCGGGGCTACCGGCGCTCCAGTGAGCGAATCCTGGCGGACCTCTGTGACGGGCTGATGCAGAGCTGGGTGGACGCCGCGGACGTGGACATCCGTGTGCGGGACGGCGTGGTGCTGCTGGCCGGCGTGGTGCGCAGCCAGGATGAACGGCACGCGACGGAAGCGCTCGCCCGGGACGTGCTGGGAGTGAAGGAGGTCATCAACGACATTCGCATCGACCGCGAGGACGGCGTCGTGGACCGGCCCGCGTCACGCAGCCCCGTCCAGACTCCGGGCATGGACGCCTCCGACGACGACACGCTGCATTCGTGAGGCGGCGGACGCGACGCGGCGCGACGCGGACATCGCGGTGGCCCGGAAGCACCCCGGTTCAGGTAGTGTGCCGGGCCTTTCCGTCCGCCACACTCTAGGAGTCCGTTCATGTCCCGCGTCATCCGCGCCCCCCACGGTTCCACCCTGTCCTGCAAGGGCTGGGTCCAGGAGGCCGCGCTCCGGATGTTGATGAACAACCTCGACCCGGACGTCGCCGAGCGCCCCGAGGACCTCGTCGTCTACGGCGGCACCGGCAAGGCCGCCCGCGACTGGCCCTCCTTCGACCGCATCGTGTCGAGCCTCCAGAACCTGGGCGACGATGAGACCCTGCTCGTCCAATCCGGCAAGCCCGTGGGCATCTTCCGCACGCACCCGGACGCGCCGCGCGTGCTCATCGCCAACTCCAACCTCGTGGGCCGCTGGGCCAACTGGGAGCACTTCCACGAGCTGGAGAAGAAGGGCCTGATGATGTACGGCCAGATGACCGCGGGCTCGTGGATCTACATCGGCACGCAGGGCATCCTCCAAGGCACCTACGAGACCTTCGCCGCCGCCGGCCGCTTCCACTTCGGCACCGACGACCTGGCGGGCCGCCTCATCCTCTCCGGCGGTCTGGGTGGCATGGGTGGCGCGCAGCCGCTGGCCGCCACCATGAACAACGCGGTGTTCCTCGGCGTGGAAATCGACCCCACGCGCGCTCGCCGCCGCGTGGAGACGCGCTACCTGGACGTCGTCGCCAAGGACCTGGATGAAGCGCTGGCCCTGGTGAAGGACGCCCAGGAGAAGCGCGTGGGCCGCTCCATCGCCGTCATCGGCAACGCGGCGTCGGTGTTCCGCGAGCTGTACCGCCGCGGCATCAAGCCGGACCTCGTCACGGACCAGACGAGCGCCCATGACCCGCTCAACGGCTACATCCCCACGGACCTGTCGCTGGAGGCCGCCGCCGAGCTGCGCCAGCGGGATCCGGAGACGTACGTCCGCCGCGCGCGCGAGTCGATGATGATGCACGTGCAGGCGATGAACGACTTCCAGAAGGCCGGCAGCCACGTCTTCGACTACGGCAACAACCTGCGCGGCCAGGCGGAGCTGGGCGGCATGGAGAACGCCTTCGAGTTCCCCGGCTTCGTCCCCGCCTACATCCGTCCCCTCTTCTGCGAGGGCATGGGGCCCTTCCGCTGGGTGGCGCTCTCCGGTGACCCGGAGGACATCCGCGTCACCGACCGCGTGGTGCGCGAGCTGTTCCCCCAGAAGGCCTCGCTCCAGCGCTGGCTGAACATGGCCGAGGAGCGCGTGGCGTTCCAGGGCCTGCCCTCGCGCATCTGCTGGCTGGGGTATGGCGAGCGCGCCAAGGCGGGCCTCGCGTTCAACGAGCTCGTGCGCAAGGGCGAGGTGAAGGCGCCCATCGTCATCGGCCGGGACCACCTGGACTGCGGCTCGGTGGCGTCGCCCAACCGCGAGACGGAGGCGATGAAGGACGGCACGGACGCGGTGGCGGACTGGCCCATCCTCAACGCGCTGGTGAACGCGGTGAACGGCGCGTCGTGGGTGTCCTTCCACCACGGCGGCGGCGTGGGCATGGGCTACTCGCTGCACGCCGGTCAGGTCATCGTCGCGGACGGAACGCCGGAGGCCGCGCGCCGCATCGAGCGCGTGCTCACCAGCGACCCCGGCATGGGCGTGCTGCGCCACGCGGACGCGGGCTACCCGGAGGCCATCGAGGTGGCGAAAGAGCGCGGCGTGAAGATTCCCGGCATCACCACCTGAAAATGAAGCAGGAGGCCGCAGTGAAGCGCTTGTGCGCGGCAGGGGTCGGACTGTGGGGCGCCGCCGTCGTGGGACTGACGGGGTGCGCCCCCACGGCGATGGGCCCCATGGTGATGCGGATGGGGCCCGGGGCGCCGGACCGCAACGTCATGCAGGTCGGCATGCGCTCCGGCCCCCGGCTGAGCGCGCCCATCGCGGGGACGCAGGGCGGCCTCGGAACGGGAAACAGCTTTCGGGGAAACGAGTCGAGCTTCTCCACGCAGCAGTGGGGCGTGGCGTTCGACGCGGCCCTGACGGTGCCCGTGTCCGAGCGGCTGCACCTGCACACCGGGCTTCAGGGCGAGTTCCTCCTGCCCATCCCGCTGCCCGGGTACGGGCTGTACGCCGGGGCCTCGTACTACGTGGGCTCGGAGCGGCTGGGCCTGGCCCCGGCGTTGTCGCTGCGAGGCGCCAGTGATTTCGGGGTGGGCACCCCGCGCGGCGGGCCGGGCACCATCTTCGGCGCGGAGGTGTCGTGCGCGCTCACGATGCAGCCGGAGAAGAACGTGTCCATTGGCCTGGTGCCCTTCGCGTCGTGGCACACGGTGGCGTCGCACGGGCGCAACGAGCAAGCGTTGTATTACGGCGGCGTGGTGGCGGCGCGCATCTCCTGGGGCGGAAAGAACGACTTCGAGCTGTCGGGCGGGTTCGGCCGCGCGAAGGTTGGCAAGGGTGTGAGCTGGAACGTGCCCATCATGGGCGCACGCGGAGGACGTTGAGCCATGGACGTGCTGGACCTGCTGGTGCGCAACACCTCCGAAGTGCTGACGGTGGAAGGCTCGCACCGCGAGCGCGCGGAGGACGCCCTCACCCCACGCCCAGGTGCGGTGGTGGGTGTGCGTGAAGGACGCATCGCCTACGTGGGCCCCGAGGCCGGCCTCCCCACGGGCGCGGTGGGCCCTGGCACCGAAGTCGTGGACGCCCAGGGTGGCTTCGTGGGCCCCGGCTTCGTGGACCCCCACACGCACCTCGTCTTCGCCGGTGAGCGCTCGGCGGAGTTCGACCTGCGCAACCAGGGCGCCACCTACCTGGAGATTGCCAAGGCGGGCGGTGGCATCGCCGGCACGGTGCACGCAACGCGGGCCGCGAGCGAGGAGGAGCTGGTGCGGCTCGCCCTCCCCCGCACGAAGCGCCTGTTGGAGCAGGGCGTCACGACGGCGGAGGTGAAGAGCGGCTACGGGCTCGACCTGGCGACGGAGCTGAAGATGCTGCGCGCGGTGCGGCGGCTCGGGACGCTGACGCCGCTGGAGCTGGTCCCCACGCTGCTGTGCGCGCACGCCGTGCCGGAGGAGTACCGCGGCAAGCGCGAGGACTACGTGCGGCTGTGCATCGAGGAGATACTTCCCGCCGTCGCGCGCGAGGGGCTGGCGCGCTTCTGTGACGTTTTCGTGGAAGACAGCGCCTTCACCGTGGACGAGGCGCGCCGCATCTTGAGCGCGGGCCGGGCACTGGGAATGGTGCCGCGACTGCATGCGGACCAACTCACCGCGTGTGGTGCCTCCGAGCTCGCCGCGGAGCTGGGGGCCGCCACGGCGGACCACCTGGAGCAGGTGACGGACGCGGGACTCAAGGCGCTGGCGGACGCCAACGTCACGGCGGTGCTCGTTCCCACCTCCACGCTGTTCCTGCGCATGCGGCCCTACGCGCCTGGACGCCGCATCCGCGATGCGGGGCTCAACGTCGCTTTGGGCACCAACGTCAACCCCGGTTCCGCCATGAGTGAAAACACAGCACTGGCGCTGGGACTTGCGTGTCTGGAAAACGGGCTTACTGCGGCAGAGGCGTATTGGGGAGCCACCCGTGGCGCGGCGATGTCCTTGGGGCTGCAACAGCACGGAAGGCTGACCGTGGGTGACGCGGGCGACCTGGTGGTCTTCAGCTGTGCTTCGTACCGCCACCTGCCCTACCATCTAGGGGTAGCGCACGCGCGAGTGGTCGTGAAGGCCGGACGCATCGCTGTCCGGCAGCAGATGGATGGTTGCGCGTGAACCGGCGTCGCAGAGACACAGCGGCTCCGAGTGGATAAAGACGGAACGACATCCGTCAGGGCCGGACGTTAAGAATATTCGTTGCTAGCCATGTGCCGACTATTTGGATTCCGTTCAGCGATTCCTGCCGCCGTACACCCCTCGTTGGTAACGGAGAAGAACTCGCTCCTCATCCAGTCGCGCGAGCACAAGGATGGATGGGGCATCGCGGCCTACGGCGCCGAGCAGGCGCCGGTGGTGGCGCACGGTGTGGGGCCCGCGCACAGCGACCCGGACTTCGAGCGGGTGAGCAGCCGGGTGTCCTCCCACACGGTGGTGGCGCACATCCGCTTGGCCTCGGTGGGCGCGGTGGAGCTGCGCAACTCGCACCCCTTCCTGCATGGCCGCTGGTCGTTCGTGCATAACGGTACGCTGCGGGAGTTCGCGCAGCACCGGGCTGCCGTGGAAGCGCTCATCTGCCCGAGCCTGCGGACGAACATCAGGGGCACCACGGACAGCGAGCGGTGCTTCTACCTGTTCCTCACCCGCTTGGGTGCCCGGCATCCGATTGACCGGCAGGTCCCCGTGGAGGCCGTGGCGCGCGCGCTGGCGGAGACGATGTCGTTGGTGGCCGCCATCACGGATGCCGTGGGACAGGATGGCCGCTCGGCGATGAACTTCCTCGTGTCTGACGGCGAGTTGATGGTGGCCTCGCGGCGCAACCGGACGCTGTTCGTGTCCACGGGCCCGTCGCGCGACGACGTGTCGACGCTGCCAGCGCCAGGGACGAAGCTGGAGCAGCTCGTCGTGGCAAGTGAGTCGCTGTGTGGCGGGCCGTACTGGGCACCGGTGGCCGAAGAAGACGTCATCGGCGTGGACGCGAACCTCGTGTTCCACCACTGGCGCGTGCCGGAGCTCGCGGGCCCGGACCTCTTCCCCGCCGTGAAGCCGGCCGCGTCGCCCAATCTGGCCTGAGGGCTTTGGAGACCCGCGCTGATGGCAGCGCGCTGGTGCTGCGAGGTCGCTGTTCGGAAATGTCGGGACTTTTGTCGCTTCGAGTCAGCCCATCCACGCGTCAAGCAACGCCGCGGGCCGTACACCGAACGCCTCCGCCGTCAGCTCGCGTGCCTCGCCGCCCGCGTGCTTCAGCGTGACGCGCAGGTAGTCACGCGGCGCGGCTTGCGGAATCTTGTCCAACCACTCCACCAGCATCGCGCTCTCGGTGCCTTCCAGGTCCAGGAAGCCCGTGGCGTACAGGTCGTCGTAGTCCGTCAGCCGGTACAGGTCCGCGTGGTACAGCGGGATGCGTCCCGAATACGGATACACAATCGCGAACGTGGGGCTCGCCACCTCGGAGCGAGGAACGTTCGCCCCGTCCGCCACGCCGCGCACCAGGTGCGTCTTTCCCGCGCCCAGGTCGCCAATCAGCCCCACGAAGTCACCGGGCTCCAGCAACTCACCCAGTCGCACCCCCAGCCGGTGCGTCTCCTCGGGAGACTCCAGCCGTACCGTCCGCACACGCGCAGCCGACGCTTCCGTGCTCATCGCTCCCACCGCAGCCACACCTCGCACAGCCCCTGCTCCACGATGTCCCCTGCAACCAATCCCAGTTGCCCGCGCTTCGCCGCCGCCAGGTCCCCAGCGAGCCCGTGCGCATACACCGCCGTCCAGATGGCCGTGGGCACCGGAAACGACTGAGCCAGGAACGCGCCACAAATCCCGGACAGGACATCCCCCGAGCCCCCCGTCGCCATTCCTGGGTTGCCCGTGGTGTTGAGGTACACGCGCCCGTCCGCGTCACTCGTCAGCGTCCGGTCTCCCTTCAGCACGAGCGTCACCTTCAAGCCCACGGCGAACTGCCGCGCCACGTCCAGCCGGTGTGCTTGGACTTCCTTCGTGGACTTGCCCGTCAGCCGGGCCATCTCTCCCGGGTGCGGCGTCATCACCACCGGCGCCTTCGCCCGGCGCAGCACCGACAAGTCCGTGGCCACCGCATTGAGCGCGTCCGCGTCCAGCACCGCGGGCACCTCCACGCGCGACAACAGCTCGCCAATCAGCGCCCCCGTCTTCGGCCCCCGAGGAATCCCCGGCCCGATGACGAGCGCATCCTTCCCCTCCGCCGCCGCCACCAGCGCGTCCAGGTCACCCATGCCCAGCGGCCCGGAAGCCTCCAGCGGGATGCCCATGATTTCCGCTGAATGCGCCTGGATGGTGTCCAGCGCATCCGCGCGAGCGGCCACCGTCACGAGCCCCGCCCCGGAGCGCAGCGCCGCCTTCGCCACCAGCGCCGCGGCCCCCGTCTTTCCCCGGCTGCCCGCCACCACCAGCACGTGGCCAAAGGTCCCCTTATGAGAGCCCGCCTTCCGCGCCGGCAATGTGCGGCGCGCGTCCGACTCCTCCACCACGAAGAGCTCGGGACCGGAGACCTCCTTCGAGGACTCGCCGCCCATGCCGATGTCCACCCGGTGCACGCGGCCACACAGCGAGGCCCCCGGCTCCAGCACCTGCCCCGGCTTGAGGAAGCCGAACGCCACGGTGGCATCCGCCTCCACACACGGCGAGAAAGCCGCTCCCGTGTCGCTCTGAAGCCCGGACGGCACATCCGCCGCCACGACCTTGGCCCCTGCTGCCCGCCAGCCGCGAATCGCCGACACGGCGTCCGCGAAGGCCCCCGCGGGCGCACGACTCAAGCCCGTGCCAAAGAGCGCGTCCACCACCACGTCACCGCGCCTGGCCGGCTCCACGGCCTCCAGCGTGCGCGGCGTCACACCGAAGCCCTTCACCGCCTCCACGTTCCGGCGCGCCTCGGGCGTCAGCTTCGCGGCGTCGCCCACCATCACCACCGACACGCAGGCGCCGCCCTCCCGGAGGAAGCGCGCGGCCACCAGCCCGTCCCCTCCATTGTTGCCCGGTCCACACACCACCACGTAGCGCCCACCCGGGCCGATGAGTCCCCGAGCCACCTCCGCGAGCCCCCGCCCGGCATTCTCCATCAGCAACGCGGAGGGCATGCCGTGGCGGGCTTCGGCGGCCTGCTCGGCCTGACGCATCTGGGCGGCGGTGAGGACGCGCAACATGGCTTCAATCCCCCTTCGCTTGGAGCACCACCGTGGCGGCGGCGACGTCCGCATCGTGGGTCAGCGCGAGGAAGGCCTCCAGCCCTCGCGCCTCCATGACCTCCAGGGCCACGCCGGACAGTGCGAAATAAGGCGCTCCGCCCTGCCGCCGGACCTCCATGTCCTTCCAGCGGATGCCCGGCGGGGCGCCCAGCGCCTTCACCAGAGCCTCCTTGGCGGCGAAGCGCGCGGCATAGGCACTGGCCGCGTCACTGCGCCGGCCGCAGAGGGCCCGCTCCGCCTCGGTGTAGACGCGGTTCAGAAAGGGCTCCGCGCGAGGCCCGTCCAGGATGCGCTGGATGCGGGAGATGGAGCAGATGTCCAGGCCCAGGCCGCGGATTCCCATGGCGCCCTACCCCGGGTTGCGCATGATTTCGAGCATCTCACGCACCGCCCGCTCGAAGCCCACCAGCACCGCGCGACCGACGATGGCGTGCCCGATGTTCAGCTCGTCGATCTCGGAGATGCGGGCAATGGGGTGCACGTTGTCGTAGTTGAGCCCATGGCCCGCGGCCACGCCCAGGCCCAGCTTGGTGCCCGCCTTGGCCGCGTCGATGATGCGCGCCAGCTCCCGGGCCCGCTCCTTCTCGTTGCGCGCCTCGCAGTAGCGGCCCGTGTGCAGCTCGATGCGGTCCGCGTTCACCTTGTGCGCCGCCCGCACCTGGTCCAGGTCCGGGTCGATGAAGAGCGAGACGGCAATCTCGCCGTCCTTCAGGTTCTTGATGATCTTCGCGATGTGCTCGCGCTGGTTGGCGACCTCCAGGCCGCCCTCCGTGGTGAGCTCCTCGCGGCGCTCGGGCACCAGCGTCACCACGTCCGGCTTGTGCTCGTAGGCGAGCTTCACCATCTCCGCGGTGGCGGCCATCTCCAGGTTCAGGAGCGTCTGCACCGTCTCACGGAGGATGCGCAAATCCCGGTCCTGGATGTGACGCCGGTCCTCACGCAGGTGGATGGTGATTTGCTGCGCGCCGGCAAGCTCCGCCAGCGCCGCGGCCGTCACCGGATCCGGATACGTGGTGCGCCTCGCCTGACGCAGCGTCGCCACATGGTCCACGTTGACACCCAGTCGCTGTCCCATCGACCGCACCTCGCTCATGCGCGGCCATGGGATTGTCGAAAGGCCCCGGTGCGCGCCGGTCCTTCTTCACGCTGGCTGCGTCCGGAAGTCAACCACCGTTCGCAGCGGCCCTCAGACGCTGAGGGCCTTGGACAGCGCGTCCGCGATTTCCTTCGCGTAGGCCTGATTGCGGGCGGCGTCTTCGCCCTCGATGAGGACGCGGGCCTTGGGCTCGGTGCCGGAGAAGCGCACCAGCACCCGGCCGGTGTTGCCCAGCCGCTGCTCCACACTCTTGATGACCTTCATCACCGTCGGGAGCTCGCCCAGCTCCTTCTTCTGCTTCACGACGACGTTGAGCAGCGTCTGGGGCACGGGCTCGAAGATGGAGGCCAGCTCGCTCAGGGGCTTGCCCGCCCGGCACATCACCGCCAGCAACTGGAGCGCCGCCAGGGTTCCGTCCCCCGTGGTGGTGTGGTCCAGGAAGATGAGGTGGCCGCTCTGCTCGCCGCCCAGGTTGTAGCCATTGCGGCGCATCTCATCGACGACGTAGCGGTCACCCACGCGCGTGCGAGCCACCTTCACGCCCCAGCGCGCCACCGCGCGCTCCAGGCCGATGTTGCTCATCACCGTGGAGACCAACATCTTCTTCTTCAGCTGCTTGCGGGCCACCAGCTCGCCCGTGCAGATGGCCATGATGGCGTCGCCGTCGACGACCTTGCCCTTCTCGTCCACGACGATGAGGCGGTCGGCGTCACCGTCCAGGGCGATGCCCAGGTGCGCGCCGTGCTTCACCACCGTCTTGGCCAGGTTCTCCGGATAGAGGGCGCCACACTTGTGGTTGATGTTCTTGCCGTCCGGCGAAACGCCGAGCGCAATCACCTTGGCGCCCAGCTCCTCCAGCACGGCGGGCGCCGTCTTGTAGGCCGCGCCGTTGGCGCAGTCGACGACGATGGTCATCCCCTCCAGCGTCAGCTCGCGCGGGAAGGTGGCCTTCAGGAAGACGATGTAGCGGCCCCGCGCGTCCTCCATGCGGAAGGCCCGGCCAATCTTCGTGGCCGTGGGGCGGATGGAGTCGATGGAGCCGCTGGACACCAGCTCCTCAATCTTGCCTTCCGTCTCGTCCGGCAGCTTGAAGCCGTCGCGCCAGAAGAACTTGATGCCGTTGTCCTCGTAGGGGTTGTGGGACGCGGAGATGACAGCGCCCGCGTCCGCCCGCATGGAGGTGGTGATGTTGGAGATGCCCGGGGTCGGCAGCGGCCCGACGAGCTCCACGTCCACGCCCATGGAGGTGAGGCCGGAGGCCAGCGCCTGCTCCAACATGTAGCCGGACAGCCGCGTGTCCTTGCCCACGATGACGCGGTGGCGGTGCGGGCCGTTGCGGATGAGGAACGCGAGCGCCCGCCCGAGCTGCATCGCGACCTCGGCAGTCATGGGATAGACGTTCGCCTTCCCGCGAACACCATCCGTGCCGAACAGCTTCTGGGAAGCCTGCGCCTCCTTCGGAGGCATGTTCATCCTGTACGCCATGTGTGCCGCTCCGCCTTTCCCACGCCGGGCCTGCGCCGGCCTCTCGACGTCGGGGCTTATACCCCGCCCACCACCCGGGCTCGAAGTTAGGAACCCATTGCTCCCTGGGCAACCACCCAGGCATGCGGGCCGACGCAGACTAAAAGAGGTTGCGAAATCAGTACCAACCGAATCGCAGCCGTCCATACACGGCGGCTCGGGGAGCGGCCAGCGGAAGGTGAAGGTTCCCGCCACAGCTTGAGGGCTGTAAGCCACACCTTGTTACCGGGCGTAGAACGTTCCTCCGTCTTCGCACCTCCGGATGGCGTCCGCGACGGCCAGCGCGTCCCGGGCCTCGGTCACGTCATGGACGCGGACCACGTCGGCCCCGCCCAGCGCCGCCATGGAGGCCACCGAGCCCAACGTCGCCGCCAGCCGTTCGGAGGCAGGCTTGCCGCCCGCCAACCGGCCGAGGAAGCCCTTGCGGCTCGTGCCCACCAGCAACGGCAGCCCCAGCACGCGCAGCTCCGGGAGGCGGCGCAGCAGGAAGAGGTTGTGCTCGAAGGTCTTCCCGAAGCCGATGCCGGGGTCCAGGAGGATGCGCCCCCGAGGGATGCCCGCCGACTCGGCCCGGAGGATGGCGGCCTCCAGGAAGGCCAGCACGTCCTCGACGACGTCGTCGTAGCGCGGCGCCTGCTGCATCGTGGCCGGAGTGCCCTGGATGTGCATCAGACAGCAGGCGGCGCCGGCCTCGGCCACCACGCGGGGCAGGCCGGCATCGGAGCTGAAGCCGGTGATGTCATTGATGAGGTGCGCACCGGCCTTCAACGCCTCGCGCGCCACCGCGGCCTTGGTGGTGTCCACGGAAAGAGGCACATCGGTCCGGGCCCGGAGGCCCTCGATGACGGGAATCACCCGCGCCAGTTCCTCGTCGGCGCTGACCGGCAGGGAGCCCGGCCGGGTGGACTCGCCGCCCACGTCGAGCAGGTCCGCCCCCGCCTCGGCCAAGGCCAACCCGTGGGCGATGGCGGCGTCCGCCCCGGCATGGCGCCCGCCATCCGAGAAGCTGTCCGGCGTCACGTTCACCACGCCCATGACGTAGGTGCGGGAGCCCCACTCGAAGCGCCTTTCGCCCAGCGTCAGCACCGCGGGCGCCACGCCCGCGGCCAGCGCGGACGCCACCGCCGATGCCAACGCGGACAGGCCCCGGGCGTCGGCGCGAGCAGCCGTCACCAGCCGCTGGAACTGCTCGGCGCGCCCCGTCAGCAGCCCCGTCCCTGAACGGGAATGGACGTCCCCGGGAAGCCATTCGGGGAACGCCTCAGACAGCGTCTGGAGGAAGGCCTCGTCCTGGGGGCTCAACCCGGTGAGGAGGAGCCGAGTGAATGGCAGCGTCTCCAGCAGGGCCCATTGCGTGGCCTCCGTGAGCCCCATCCGCCGGAAGGCCAGGATGAGGTCCTCCGGGTGCTCCGAAGTCAGGGGGCGGGCGCGAATCATCGGGAGGCTCCAGGGAGGGGACCGCGTACCGCCACCAGGACGGGACGCGCTTCCCTACCCTACCGCTCCCGAGCGCGCCCGGGGGCTCAGGCTTCGAGCGGCTCGGTCACGATGTCCACCGTGGACGTCGTCATCAGCTTGTGGATGGGGCACTGCGCGACGGCGTTGTACAGCCGCTGCGTGTCCGCCGGCGACAGCGCCCCGTGGAACGCCAGCTTCACCTTCAGCGTGTAGGTGCCCTGCCGCTCCCGCGAATCATCCCGTTCGACGTGCGTCTCCACACGCTCCAGGGCCAGGCCGTAACGCTTCGCGTACCACGTGGCCGTCAGGGCCTTGCATGCCGCCAGCGCGGCGTCGAAGTAGTCGTGCGGGCCGGGCGCGGAGTCCTCTCCGCCCAGCGCGGGGGCCACGTCCGCATGCAGGGTATGGGTGCCGGTCTGCAGGACCTGGCGAAACGCTCCGGGCTTCTCGGTCTGGGTGTGGGTCGTCATGGGGGCTCCGGGAGAAGAAGGTGGACCGGAGGCCCGGTGAAGGCGCCTCCGGAGCGGTCCGCGTGGGTGGCTCAGGCCGCCTGGTCGGCCTGCGCCTTCACCGCCTGGACCTCGATGGCGATTTCAATCTTCTCACCGACGAGCACGCCGCCGGCCTCCAGCGCCTGGTTCCACGTCAGGCCGAAGTCGCGGCGGTCCACCGACGTCTTCGCCTCGAACGCGGTCTTGACGTTGCCCCACGGGTCCTTGGCCCCGCCGAGCTGCTCGGCGTCCAGCACCACCTCGCGGGTGATGTCGCGGATGGTCAGGTTGCCCGTCACCTTCAGCCCGTTGCCGGACGCCTTCTCCACCTTCGTGCTCTTGAACGTGATGGTGGGGAACTTCTCCACGTCGAAGAAGTCCGGCGAGCGCAGGTGGTTGTCACGCTGATCGACGCCGGAGTCGATGCTGGCCGTCTCGATGGTGACGGCGACGGAGGACTTCGTGATGTCCTGCTCGTCCAGCGAAATGGCGCCGCTGTACTTGCGGAAGCTGCCGCGAACCTTCGCGATGACCATGTGGCGGACGGAGAAGTGGATGGCGGAGTGGGTGGTGTCGATGTTCCAGGTCGTGGTGGCCATGAGGTGCCTTCCTTTTTGTGTGAAGCGGTGTGTTCGACGAGGAGGAAGGTAGCGGGGCCCCCCGGGCTTGATTAGATGGGCCAGACTGGAAGAACTGTTCCACCCACGGAACAACGCTCCGGGAAGGACGGGAGATGGACCTCAACGAGCTGCTCGTCTTCGCACGCGTCGTCCAGGCAGGCAGCTTCACCGCCGCGGCGCGTGGGCTGCGGATGCCCAAGTCCACGGTGAGCCGGAAGGTGTCGGAGCTGGAGACGCGGGTCGGCGCGCAGTTGCTCCAGCGCACCACACGCAAGCTGCGGCTCACCGACGTGGGCCGGACGTACTACGAGCACTGCGCGCGCATCGTCGCGGAGGCGGAGCAGGCCGAGCTGGCCGTGACGCGGATGCAGGCCGCCCCCCATGGCCTGCTGCGCGTGACGACGCCGCTGACGTTCAGCTTCATCGGGCCACTGGTGTCCACCTTCATCAAGCAGTACCCCGAGGTCCAGCTCGAGCTGGTGTGTACCGACCGCAACGTGGACCTGATGGCGGAAGGCTTCGATGTAGCGATTCGCGCCGGGCGGCTGGCGGACTCGTCACTCATGGCGCGGCGGCTGGGCATCGTGGAGCGCGTCGTCATCGCGGCGCCCAGCTATCTCAAGGCGCGCGGGACGCCCAAGGCGCCGAAGGATTTGGAGAAGCATGACTGCCTCCTCTTCGGCGCGGGCCTGGAGAACAACGTCTGGACGCTCCACTCCGGCAACCGCTCGGTGGACATCAAGGTGCCCGCCCGAATCGTCGTGAATGAGCCGGACATGCTCTACGCGGTGGCGCGGGCAGGCTCCGGCATCGCCCTGCTCCCCAACCTCCCCTTCACCTCGGAGCTGGCCGCCGGGCGCTTGCAGCGCATCCTGCCGGACTGGAGCTCCACGGGCGCCCCCGTCCACGCCGTCTACCCGAGCACGCGGCACCACTCCCCCAAGGTGATGGCCTTCGTGGAGTGCCTGCGCGAGCACTGGCCCATCCCCGGCTGAACAGGACGTCGTTCCATCCGTGGAACGATGCTTCCCATTGTCCACGCCTAGTCCCGAAAGGCCCTCACGCACATCATGACTCTCGAAACAGCGGCCGCCATCCAGGTTCTGCCGCGGAAAGGAACGCCATGATTGCCATTCGCCCCTCGGAAGCCCGCGGTCACGCCAACCACGGCTGGCTGGACTCCCACCACACCTTCTCCTTCGCCAGTTACTACGACCCGGACTTCATGGGCTTCCGAGCCCTGCGCGTCATCAACGAGGACCGCGTCGCGCCCCACGAGGGCTTCGGTACGCACCCTCACCGGGACATGGAAATCATCACCTACCCGCTGAGCGGCGCCATTGCCCACCGCGACAGCACGGGCGGCGAGGGCCTGCTGCGCGCCGGTGAAATCCAGCGGATGACGGCCGGCACCGGTGTGCTGCACAGCGAGATGAACGGCGCGGATGAGAACCTCCACTTCCTGCAGATCTGGATCATCCCGGACCGCAAGGGCCTGACGCCTGGCTACGAGCAGAAGGCCTTCCCGGAGGCCGAGCGCCAGGGCCGCTGGCGGGTGGTGGCCAGCCCGGACGCCCGCGACGGCAGCCTCACGGTGCACCAGGACGTGGTGCTTCACGCGACGCTGCTGGGCACGGGCGAACAGGCGACGTACACGCTCGCTCCGGGCCGCCACGCCTGGCTGCAGCTGGCGCGGGGCAAGGCCACGCTCAACGGCGTGGAGCTGAAGGCGGGGGACGGCGCCGCGGTGGCGGACGAGTCGCAGCTCGTCCTCTCCGCCACGGAGCCGGTGGAAGCGCTGCTGTTCGACCTGGCCTGAGGCCACATCGCTGAACGAAAGAGAGCACGACATGAGCCGGGACGACTTGAACGCGGGGCAGCTTCCTCCTTCGATGGAGACACTCATCGTCGCGCCCTCACGCGACCTGGGCGACGGGTTCGAGGTGCGGCGCGCGCTGCCCTCGGCCCGCCGCCGGATGGTGGGGCCCTTCATCTTTCTGGACCAGATGGGCCCCGCCGGCTTCCAACCCGGCCACGGCCTGGATGTGCGACCGCATCCGCACATCGGGCTGGCGACCGTCACCTACCTCTTCGACGGAGAAGTCATGCACCGGGACAGCCTGGGCACCGTGCAGCCCATCCGCCCCGGCGCGGTGAACTGGATGACGGCGGGCAACGGCATCGTCCACTCGGAGCGCACCGGCCCCGGCCCACGCGCCGCGGGCAGCAAGCTCTTTGGCATGCAGGCGTGGGTGGCGCTGCCCAAGCGCCACGAGGAGACGGCCCCAGCGTTCGTCCACCACCCCGAGGACCAGATGCCCGTCCACGAGGGCGAGGGCGCGCGGATGCGCGTCATCACCGGCACCGTGCACGGTCAGCGCTCGCCGGTGCAGACGCTGTCGGACATGTTCTACGCGGACGTGGCGCTGGAGGCCGGCGCGCGCTTCGTGGTTCCGGCCGAGCACGAGGAGCGGGCGATGTACCTCGTCCAGGGCACCGTGGAGGTGGACGGCATGGCCTTCGAGCCGGGAGAGCTGCTCGTCTTTCGGCCCGGCGGTGCCGTCACCCTCCGCGCCACCGCGGCGGCGCGGCTGCTGGTGCTCGGCGGGGAGCCCATGGACGGGCCGCGCTACATCTTCTGGAACTTCGTCTCCAGCTCGAAGGAGCGGCTGGAGCAGGCAAAGGAGGACTGGAAGGCTGGCCGCTTCGCTGCCGTCCCGGATGAGACGGAGTTCATCCCCCTGCCCGAGGCCCCCCTCCCCGTGCGCTACCCGTAGGCGCGCGGACTCCCGGAAGCCCGCAAAGCAGAAGGCCCTTCCCACGCTTGCTGGGAAGGGCCTTCTTCATTTCAGCTCAACCGCTGGAAGGGCGTGACGCTCAGGCCTTCTTCGGCTCCATCGTCGGCAGGCCCTCGAGCGCGTCGAGAATCTTCCGCTTGTCCTTCTTCTCCGTCGCCTTCGGGGGCGCATTCACGCGCGGGGGCGGACGCTCACGGGTCAGCTGACCACCTTGGAGGAGGATGTTGACGTCCTCGGCGTCCAGCGTCTCGTACTCCACCAGCGCGTCGGACACGCGGCGCAGGGCCTCGATGTTCTCCGTCAGCAGGTTCTTGCCGCGCTCGTAGCAGCCCACGACGATGCTGCGGACCTCGGCGTCAATCTGCCGGGCGGTGTCCTCGGAGTAGTCCTTGGACGAGTTGAAGTCGCGGCCCAGGAACACCTCACCGTCGCTCTTGCCGAACGCCAGGGGGCCCATCTTCTCGCTCATGCCCCAGCGGCACACCATGGCGCGGGCCGTCTCGGTGGCACGCTCGATGTCGTTGGCGGCGCCGCTGCTCATCTCGTTGAACATGAGCTCTTCGGCGATGCGGCCGCCCATGGCCATGGAGATCTGGTCCAGCATCTGCTTCTTGTAGCCGTTGACCTTGTCCTCGGTGGGCAGGCTCCAGGTGACGCCCAGGGCCTGGCCGCGCGGGATGATGGTGACCTTGTGGAGAGGGTCGCAGCCCGGGAGGAGCTTGGCCAGCAGCGCGTGGCCCGCCTCGTGGACGGCGGTGTTCTTCTTCTCCTTCTCGGTCATGATCATGGAGCGCCGCTCGGGGCCCATGAAGACCTTGTCCTTGGCGGCCTCGAAGTCGCTCAGGTCCACGCGCTCCTTGTTCTGCCGCGCGGCCATCAGCGCCGACTCGTTGACGAGGTTCTCCAGGTCCGCGCCCGTCATGCCCGGCGTACCGCGAGCGATGACCTCCAGGTCCACTTCCGGCGCCAGCGGCACGCGGCGGGTGTGCACCTTCAGCACGCCCAGGCGGCCCTTCACGTCGGGACGCGGCACCACGATGCGCCGGTCGAAGCGGCCGGGACGCTGGAGCGCCGGATCCAACACGTCCGGACGGTTGGTGGCGGCAATCAGGATGACGCCGTCGTTGGACTCGAAGCCGTCCATCTCCACGAGGAGCTGGTTGAGCGTCTGCTCGCGCTCGTCGTGTCCACCGCCCAGGCCCGCGCCACGGTGACGGCCCACGGCGTCGATTTCGTCGATGAAGATGATGCAGGGGGCGTTCTTCTTTCCCTGCTCGAAGAGGTCACGGACGCGGCTGGCGCCGACGCCCACGAACATCTCCACGAAGTCCGAGCCGGAGATGGAGAAGAACGGCACGCCGGCCTCGCCGGCCACCGCGCGGGCGAGCAGCGTCTTGCCCGTTCCCGGCGAGCCCATCATCAGCACGCCCTTGGGAATGCGGCCGCCCAGCTTGGTGAACTTCTTCGGGTCCTTGAGGAAGGCGACAATCTCCTCGAGCTCTTCCTTGCACTCGTCCGCGCCGGCCACGTCCGCGAAGGTGACCTTGTTGTGGCTCTCGCTGAGGAGCTTGGCCTTCGACTTGCCGAAGGTCATCGCCTTGCCGCTGCCACCCTGGAGCTGGCGCATGAAGAAGATGAAGAACAGGAACAGGAAGACGACCGGCATCCACTGACCGAGGATGGTCAGCCAGAGGCTGTTCTGCTCCTCCCGCTCGTACTTCACGTCCACGCCATTGCTGCGGAGCTGGTTCAGCATGGCCGCATCCGGCGCCGGCCCCGTCGTGCGGAACTTCTCCGACGTGTCGGTGAACTTGCCGGAGTAGGTGTTGCCCTTGACGGCAACCTCCTGGACCTTCTTCTCCTCCACCTTCGTCAGCAACTGGGTGAAGGACGGTTCCTGGACCTGGTCGTTGCCCTGGGAGAAGAAATTGTAGAAGGCGACGAAGAGGACGATCAGGATGACCCAGAGCCCGATGGTCTTGTAAGTCGAACGCACGTGTCAGCTGCCCTTTCGGAACTCGGCGGGATGAGGGCCGCGCTGGGAAGAACCCCAGCTTTATCCATCACTTGGCCGACACCAGGCGAGCTACCCAGCGACGGACCGTATCAGCAACAGCAAAAAGCCCTCAACTATTTAGGGGGCCGCGCCCATCCCCCGAACTGCGACTCTGCCACTCTATAACGCCGCGGTCCGCTGAATGCTCGAACCGGGAGGGACCGCCCAGAGGTACTCCCTGGCGGCCGCACGCGGAGCCACCGGAGACCAGAGGCCGGGGAGCCACAACACCTGCCCCTCGGCATCCGCCACCACCGGCCGCGTGGCCCGTGCTTCTGCGGGCACTCGAAGATCAACCAACACATCTTGGAGCTTGCGTTGTCCCCCGGCAGTGCACACCCGATCGCCGGGGCGGCGTGTCCGCACGGTCAGCGGCCAGCGCGTCCCGTCCCCGAGCGCCAGCCCGAGCACGCCCGCAGGTGGAGGTGCGAACTCGACGGAAAAATTCCAGCCCGTCCCCACGAGCGCGCCCCGCGAACCCGCGTGCTCCAGCCGGAGTTCAGCCGGTGGGTTGGACGGCACCTGCCGCACGCAGCGCACCCGTCCGCTGGTCGCGCGCAGCACGTAGCCCCTGCCCAACGTGGCTGTGCCGCCCTGGGCCACCGCGCGCTGCACGCGGGCCAGCGTGGCCTCATCCACGGCGGCCTCCGTGCCGGCCACCAGCCGGGCGAGCACCCGCCGGCGCAGCGCGGGCTCCAGCGCGCGCACGCCCACCGCATCCAGCGCGCCATCCTCCAGGCGCAGCCGGTCGAAGGCCGCGTCCGCCATGGACGCCAGCAGCGACTCGTCCTCCGCGACCACGCGCGCGAAGGCGGCCAGGTGCCCCTCCACCGCGAAGCCGGCGGCGCGCGACAGCGCGGGTAGCACTCCAAGGCGAACGCGCGTCCGGAAGTGGACAGGGTCGGCGTTCATCGGGTCTGTCACATAGGCGACACCCTGTTCCGCCAGGAAGGCCACCACCTCCTCCCGCGTGCACGACAGCAGGGGACGCACCAGTCCGGGGCGCGCTTCGTGGATGCCCACCGCGCCGCGCAGGGCGGTGCCTCGGGCCAGGCGCATGAGCAGCGTCTCCGCCTGGTCCGTGGCGGTGTGCGCGGTGGCCACCACGTCCAGGCCCCGCCCGAGGCGGAGCGCCTCCAGCGCCGCGTAGCGAGCCTCCCTCGCGCGCGCCTCGATGCCGGCCCCTGGATGCAGCCGCAGCGCCTGGACGTGGCAGGGCAGCCCCCGCGCGGCCGCCAGGACGGACACCTGGCGGGCCTCCTCCACCGCTTCGGGACGCAGGCCATGGTCCAGCGAGGCCACCTCCACGCGAAGCCGGAGTCGCTCGGCGACGAGCGCGGTTCCCACCAGGAGGGCCGTGGAGTCCGCGCCGCCGGAAACGGCGAGCAGCACCGAACCTCCCTCGAGTCCCAGCCGGGTGTACGCCTCTTGAAGCGTCGTCGTCAGCAGCTGCGTGGCGGAATCGTGACGGGGCATCGGACTGCGGTGGAATGGAGTGTCGGGTGAGCGGGTTACAGAGGCACGTGCGGTTGAAGGCAGGGGGGCTGATTCTTATGATCGCCACAACATCGAATCGGCGTTGATGCGGTAGCGGAAATACACGCGGCCGCGAACGCTGTTCTTGAGACGGTCGGATTTTGAGCTGTTGGACCTAGGGGTCCCCCCCCTCCCCCTCTGGGTCCACGGGCCCGCCTGGAGATTTCCCCGGGCGGTCCCTCTTTCCGAAGCGCCCCGGACTCCCTCGTGGAGTCCGGGGCGTTTCCTTTTTCGCGCATGGTTGCACAGCTTACGTGCAACTGGACGAGCACGGGGACGGACCGTGCGACCTCGGAATGAGTCCTTGGAAACCGTTGACCCACTTGGGAGTCTGTCGGATAACGGCCCAGGTGTGTTCAGGTCGTCACCCCGAATCCGCCCCGGAGACCCAAGTATGGCAGGCACCGACAAGCGCAAGCAGTCGCTGTACTTCCCCGAGGAGATGCTGAAGGAGATCCAGGAAGAGGCGACCCGCCAGGACCGCTCCCTTTCCTGGGTCGTGCAGCAGGCGTGGAAGATCGCCCGCGAGCGCATCAAGTCGTTCCCCGCCGTGAATGACGTGACTGGCGACGAGCGCCAGGACCCTCGGGAGGAGTAACGACGGATGGCTACGACGGACCATCGTAAACAGAGTCTGTATTTCCCCGAGGACATGCTGGAGGAGATCCAGCGTGAGGCGACGAGGCAGGACCGCTCGCTGTCCTGGATTGTCCAGCAAGCGTGGAAGGTGGCGCGCGGGGACATCCGGAAGATGCCGTCGGTCAACGACGTGCTCAGCCCGCCTCCTCGTCCCGCGGCCCCCGCGCC
>NZ_VHLB01000005.1:0-176484 GCF_006547365.1 Myxococcus sp. AB056
ACCATCCGCTTCACCATCTGCAACTTGAATGCAGCCGTATACGACACCGCGTCCTGCCTGCTCTCGCCCCCAAGGCGTCATCGGCTCGGCATCTCGGCCGAGGCGACAACTTCCCTGACACAGGGGGCTCATAGCCCTCCCACTTCAGGGGGCCCTTGACTGCGTCGCCGTCCTGAATTTCCTTCAGCCGCCGTTTCCGGTAGGCGACGTACTCCTGCCACAGCGGAGCCCCCCTCTCGACTCCCCTGGGTGGCTCCTCCAGCTTCGGCGCCATCTCCTTCAGCAGCTTCACGTCCTTCGGGAGCCGGGGCCCCAAGGACTCCAGCTCCGCCAGGAACAGCTTCGCCTTCGCGGCCTCCGCAGCGCCCACCTTGGCGTCCTGCGCGAAGAGGTCCAGGTTGACGTACCGCTTCCCGCTTGCCCCCCGTGAAGCCGCGGGCTGCGCGGACTCGCGACTCGCGCCCCCTCGCGTCGCCGCAGCCCCGGAGGACTCGCGGCTGACCGCCCGCGCCTCCGCAGCGGACATCTCGGCGTTCTGCTCGAAGAGGTCCAGGTTGACGGGCCGCTTCCCTGCAGAGCCCCTGCTGGCCACGGACTGGGCGGACTCGCGGCTGGCCGTCTCCATCAGCACTGCCTGCGCCTTCGCGGGGTTTCCACGGGCCTCGTACAGCGCCAGCAGTCCCGCCTCCCCCCACTCGGCGGCCAGCAGGGCACCCTCGCGGCTCGCCTGGAGGTAGCGCAGCAAGTCGCGCGCGGCGGTGATGCCGAGCTGCTCCTCCAGGCGCACCATCAGCGCCTTCATGGCGCCCACGTCGAGCGCAGGCATCTGGAGTCGCCGCAGCCCTCCGCGCGGCTCCACCAGGGCCCGAGCACCCTTGCCCCCGGCGTACACCGCCACCGCCAGCGCGGCCGGCGCCAGCTCGCGCGTGGCCTGCTCGTACTTGCCCTGCGCCAGCGAGTACGCCCCGTGCCCCGTCCCCACCGCCAGGTGATAGAAGCCCACCGGGACACCGAAGGTGAGGGAGTCAAAGGCTCCCGCCGAGACACTTCCCGGCGAGTAGTGCCTCTCCATCAGGGCCTTCTCCACCTCGTCGATGGCGGCCTGGTAGGGCGGCGGCAGTTGCCCACGCATGGCCATGAGCTCCGTGTACCGGGCCTCGCCACTCACCAAGCTGCTGGAGAGCATGTCCCGGCCCGCGCGCCCCAACCCGCGCAGCACGTCGCCGGCCTTCTCTCCCCGCTCCGGGATGCCTTCCAGTTCCAGGCCCCGCCGCTTCAGCTCCTCGCGAACAGCGGCCATGGCGCCCAGCGTCTCCCCCAACTGCTTGTCACGGGCGAGCCGTTGCACCACCTCGCGTAGCTCGTCGTCGAAGGCCGAGTGGAGGACGAAGAGGGCGAACACCTCGGCATACGGCACGCCGAACTTCTCAGTGGCCGTGACGATGAATTCCGCGCGCTGGCGACTGAGGGCTTCCGAGGCGTCTTCGTCCATCGGCCCCAGGGCGCCCAGGCGGACAGCGTCCCAGGGATAGAGGGACTGCACCAGCACGCCCATGTCCCCCACCCCGCGCTGCATGGCCACGAACTCCGCGGGAGAGGCACACGCAAGGAAGGGCTCCACCTTGTCCCGGCTTTGGGTCAGGCGGGGCCAGCCCGAGGGCACGGCCTTGCCGCCACAGGCGAACGCGCCGCCCTCCCCGTCCGAGCCTCGCGTTCCCTTCTCGTTGACGGCATTGCCGATAGGCCCTCGCCGATAGCCCATCGGCGCCGGCTCTGACGTCCCATCCGCGGCACCTGACTCCGCTCCCCGATACACACCCGCCGCCGCACTCCTCGCCGCATGGGAGGGCGCGGAGAAGGGACTGAAGGCCAGGGCCGCCCCACGGCCCACCTGGCCCGGCCTCGCCGGCAACGAGGCGCACCCGGAGGCCAGAAGGGCCACTACCAACGCGAGGCCAAGCCCGCCGCGCCAAGGCCGCTCAGCGCGCATTGTCCACCCCCAGTCCCACCGAAGCGAAGGCGCCTGGCCGCAGCGTCCCTTCCGCCGTCGGGAAGAGCAGCGTGCCCCCCTGCCCCACCGCGTACAGCTTCCCACCCAGGAAGCGCCATCGCGCCTCGGCTGAGGCGAGGTAGCGCGCTCCCGGTTGACCTGCGCCCACCGCCACGCCGCCCACCCCCACCGAGAGGTTGCGGTGGAAGAGCTGCGTTTCCAGCCGGCCGTCCACGTCCACCCGGCCCCAGTTGAAAACCTCGGTGCCCATTGTCAGCCGGAAGTGGCGCTGCCCCAGCACGCTCAGGCTCTCGGCGTCCCAGCTCAGAATCACCTCGCCGTAGGCCGAGTACCCCTCCGGGAAGGGCGCGTCCGCCTGCGGCAGGGCGTCCGGGCCCGCCACCTGAAAGCGCGCCAGCTCGTAGTCCGGGCCGAAGGCGCCCTGCCGGAAGCCTCCGCGTTGGAGGCGGCCCTCCAGGCGCGCTCGCAGGTCCATCCTCGAGGTCAGGTACTCCGCGCCCAGCCCCGCCACTGCGCCCCACGCGCCACCCTCGCCGGGACGTCCGCCCCAGCCCGCATTCGCCTGCAGTTCGAAGCCCCCCTCGGGGTTGCGGCGCCGCACGAGCATGGCCGTCCCATCCACGTGGGCCAGCGTCATCGACTCGGATGTCCCTCCGGCCCTGCCCCAGTCATGCACCGCGGACAGCGCCAGCGTGTACTGCATGGGGTATGGAGGGCGTCCAAAGAGGACGTGCTGCATGTCCAGGACGACTTCTGCCCCCATCAGACGCGCGCCCAACACGTCCGAGGCGAAGGCCTCGACGTACAAGGGCCTCAGCATCCCAGTCACCACCGCGCCGGCCGGGTGGTAGTCCGGGTTGCCCCTGTTGTTGTAGCGGCGCACCAGGTGCCCGGACAGCAGCGTGTAGGACTCCAACGCGCCCACCCACACGAAGTTCGGCGCGTCGCCTCCCACCATCAGGTTCTGCACCACCTGCCCCCAGTCGGAGAGCTCGTCCCAGTCCTCCTTCCGCACCAGACTGGCGCCCTCTTCCGCGCCCCACATGCGCAGGCGCACCGGAGCGCCCAGTTCGAGCTGGAGCAGGCCTGGTTTGACGACCTCCAGCCGCGGATGCACCTGCAGGAAGCCTTCGTCCCTTCCAGCTCCTCTGCGCGGCAGCAGCGCCCACGTCGTGGTCTCCAAGCTCAGCCGGTTCGCCCAGCCAGAGCCCGAGCCGGGCGTGGCCGGCTCCTCCTCGACCAGGGCATCCCCCTCGTCAACGGATGGCTCGAGCAGCGCATCCCCGTCCGCCTCAACGGGGTCAACTTCCTCCTCGGCCACGTAGTCTTCAGGATAGGCAATCTCCTCCGCCAACCCCGCTCCGGGTAACACCAACAGCAACACGACGGCCCAGCGAGTGAACATCGACGTCTCCTGTGAAGGCCCCAACGAAGGGGCAATGGACAGAGGCTTCCCGTTCAGTCCGGCGGGGCGCCGGTCCGTGGGGTAAATGCATTGCATTGCGGGAGTCGCCGACAGGCCGACTGCGCCAAGCAATAGGCAGACGTGTCACACCACGGCGCCAGGAATCCTGGCCCCGCCTGGAGCGGCAGGCAGACGTGTCACGTCGCGGCGCCCGGACAGTCCGGCACCGCTCACGACTCCAAACGTGCGAGTGGGGGGATTGAGGAAGGGCTCCTCAGCGCCCGCCAGGCATGCGGCCCAACGAAGCGCAGACGGCTTCTCGGCGCACGATGACCGTCCGCACGTGCCTCACATGGCAGTGCGGGAGGTCCTCTGCGCAGCGCGAGAGCCCAACGCCTACTTCGATGCGGAGCTAGGAAGGTGGATCAAGCGCGTCGCCCTCCGGGCGCTCTCCGCAGCCACCAAGGAAGCGCGCAGTCACGCGCATGCACTCCAGCACAGTGGGGAACACATCGCCCTCCAGGGCACGCCAGAATGAACTAGACCAATAGGTATAGTCCATTGGACCCCAGATTGGTATTCGGCACAAGCCCCCAATGCCGGAAACCCACGAACGGGTTTGGAGGTAGTGCTCGCAGGGCTAAGGAAAGGTGACGTTGCCCAGGGTGACAGTGCGGCGCCCGTCCACATCCCAGAGCTTCAGCGTGAAGGATCCTTGAGGAGACTCGGATGCTGCCTCAGCCTCTACCACTACGCGCTGGGTATCCGCTCCCGGTGCGATGGGGCCCGACTGCCATACTTGAAGCACCTTCAGCTCCTCGTTGGCCTTGCCCCTGAGCATCGCCCCCACTGCTGTCCATGGTTGAGCATCCCCCCCATATTTGAGGGTGACCTCAACAGCTACCCTGCGAGCTGTGCGGTATGCGTAGACAACGCTTTTGCCTGCCGCCCCTCCTGGAGCGAGGGTTACCCCTTTGGACACGTCGCGGAATTCAATCCCGCGGCCGTTCAGGACTGATGTCGCGATGAGTCCCGTCACTCCATCGGGCGCACTTCGCTCCTCGCGCAGACGCTCATTCTCCTCTTTGCACAGCTCAGCCGCGAGGCGAGCCTGGCGGACTTCTTCCTGGTATGTCTCGACGCTCCTCTTGCGCCGATAGACTTCGACATGCGCTTCCGACCGTGCCGGGTGCGCGACCAGGACAAACGTTGCACTTGCCGGGGCCGCCCCATCCTGGAAACGCACCGTCAACTTGAGCCGCTCTCCCGCGGAGATCTTCTCGGACGGGACCAGGCGCAAGGTGGTGAGACCAGCGTCCACCACCGCGAAGCGCTCGCGTGCCTCAACCGTCAGCCCGTCTCGACCCACCTCCGAGTCGAAGATGAACACCGTCGAGAGCCCCGGGCTCACCGCCACTTCAACTGCTGGCTGAGCATCATCAGAGACCAGCTCGATTCGGCGAATACTCAGCCCCACGGAGGAGGATGAAGGCGACTGAGCCAGAGCCGGCCCCCCGCCTGAGAGCAGGAGGAAAAGAAGACCGGCCGACACTGAATGATGCACGCGACGTTTCTCCTGGACCAAGCCAGCGGAGACACCGCTGGCGACTCACGGGCGGCTGCCAAACAGCGACTTGTCATTCAAACTCGCTCACGGCCTTGACCCAAACGCCAGAGTACACGCGCGCCTTACCGGTATCCCCTCCGCCGCCCTCTATCTCCAGTCCGCGGTTGCGAGAGGTATCCAGCACCTCCAGGCACACGGGGAAGCTCTCTCCGCGAAATCGCGCTCGAGTCAGCCGGACATAGACGCGGTCGGCAATAATGAGCCGGCCAGACAAGGTGGCCTTGTCCGAGCCCAGGATGAGCTGCGCAGTGCCTTCCCTCACCGTTATGTACTTATCGTCCCCCCGGATGAAGCTCGCCCCCGCATCGTCCCCAATCTCCATGCCGAGCTTCTTCATGCCCTTGGTGGCGCCTGCCGGGCACGACTCAGGATCCGGAGCAGGTCGCACCTGAGGGCCCGAGCAGGCCAGCGCGCCGCACAAGGCTGTCGTCGCCAGGGCGGTGCGGACGCTCCTCGCGGCCTTCTTCGCAGGCGCTGGCGGGGAGGAAGCGGTGTCATTCTGGGGGGTCGTCACGGTTGCAGTCACCTCGGGAAGCGTCGCAGGGGGCGCGACGGCCGCAGGTGTTGCCTCCGGCCCGATGGGAGCTGCGGCCGGGGCAGCTTGAGGTTTCTTGGCATATGCCGCTACTTCTTGGCTGGGGACGGCCTGCGGCTGCGGTGAGGCCGTCCGCAGTGAGAAGTACGCCCCAGACGTGAGGGCCATAGCCAGCAGCCCCGCCCCCAGCACACGCCCCAACCTCAGTCGCGAGAGGAACGAGCGCCGCCCCACCTCGACGAAGGGGGCCACAGGCAGCGCAAGCGGCGCGGCGTCCGCCTCCATTGCGGCTTCCGCCCCCATCCCTGCCTCATGCGCCAAGCCTGGCAGCTCCGCCTCCAGGGGCCGCGTAGCAGCAGCTACCGGAGCGGCTTGGGACGGCAATGCCGCGGGCGGGCCCGCTCCCGGCAGCTCTGG
The DNA here is from genome assembly GCF_006547365.1 of Myxococcus sp. AB056. Taxonomy (NCBI): domain Bacteria; kingdom Pseudomonadati; phylum Myxococcota; class Myxococcia; order Myxococcales; family Myxococcaceae; genus Myxococcus; species Myxococcus sp. AB056. Next base: position 5,996 of record NZ_VHLB01000005.1, read on the forward strand.
CCCAGGCGCCTTGCCACGACGCATCTGGCGCAGGGGCCTCTTCGCCCACCGCTCCAACTTGTTCACCTTGCCCTCGTTCTCGGTGGTGGCCGAGTTCGGGCCATAGGCGTCAAACAGGGGCGTGTCCCACGCCTCCCCTTCCGCCCCGGACAGGAGCTCCTCCAGGGCCGCACAGACAGTGCTCGCGCCGGGACGCGCAGCAGGGTCCTTCTCCAGCAGCCGCATGCACAACATGCCCAGCCGCTCCGGGACGAAGCGATTGACGTAGTGAGGGGGTACGGGCGACTTGCCAATGACACTCTGGACGTACTCCGCGTCCGTCCCCGCGTCGAAGGGCAACCTCGCCGTGAGGAGGCGGTAGAGGACAGTGCCCAAGGCCCACATGTCGTCCGAGGGAACGGACACGTAGCGGGCGCCCGACTGTTGGTCCATGTGCTGCTTCCAGAAGAGCCAGGCCTCGGGTGGCCGGTACTCCATCGTCCCCGGCGGCAGCATCGACTGGGTGACGCCGGGCGCGCCCCTGTAGTCCCCAATCCCGTAGTCCACCAGCACCGCCAAGCCGTCCGCGTCGCGCACCATGACGTTGGCGTCCTTCACGTCCCGGTGCACCACTCCCGCCTCGTGCGAGGCCTCCAGCGCCCGCGCCATGTCGAGCGTCACCTTCGCAATTCGCCGGGCACAGGGGTTCTCATCCTTCACCCACGCGCTCAGCTTCCGGCCCTCCACGTACTCCATTGCGATGAGGGCGAAGTCGCGCTCCTCGGCATGCCAGTAGGTGAAGCCGCGAATGCCCACCACGTTCGGGTGCGTCAAGCGCAAGAGGATGGAGACTTCCTTCTCCACCCGCCCCTCCACGCGCTGCCGCTCCACGAGCTTCAGCGCGCAGGGCTGCCCGCCGTTCGTCGCGAGGTACACAGTGCCGAAGCCACCTCGGTCCAGCTGCCTCACCACCGTGTAGCCCATCACCGAGTCCCCAGGGGACAGTACGGCTGGGGGGCCGTTGTCCCTCATGGCGACTTCCTCGAGACTCTGTAGGACAGCAGGACTGCGGCCACGCGCATGCGACTCCCTCCCCGGCGCCGGTCCACGCTACCAGAAGCCCGGGGAAATCGCGCGAAGTCTTACCCTACCTCCAGCCACCAGCCGCAGAGGGTTTCAAGCCCATATCAAGGTTAATCCAACTAGACTATCAGGTACAGTTGATTGGGAATGTACATCCCCCCTGACGCCCGTGGCTTCGCCCTTCCGAAGGAGCCCTCCCGTCCCTTGCCCAGCATCGTCGGCGGCACCCTGCGCGCAGCCCGCCTTCGCGCTGGCCTGAAGCAGACAGAGGTTGCCCAACTCATCGACATCTCCCCTATCGTCTACAGCCGAATTGAGCGCGGCCGAATGCTTCCCAGCGTCCAGACACTGTACCGTCTGTGCTCCGCGCTCCGCACCACCCCCAACGAGTTACTGGACTACCCCGCCTCACTGCCACCGGACGTCGTCACCGCCGCCAAGGAGGCCCTGCTCCGCCGTGTGCGGCCAGTTGGACGCACACCAGGCGCTCGCCCTCATCCAACTCCTGCCGGACGTGCGCTGATGGATGGTACTCCCTTGACAACTAGCAATTCAGGTATACTCCCTTGCACCTATGAACGAACAGCTTGCAGCGCACCTGGGTGCCATTGCCCGTCTCGCTCGGGAGCAGATGAGTTTGACGCAGGTCCAAGTCGCGGAGCGCGTGGGGATGGCCTCAGCCGTCTACAGCCGCATCGAACGCGGGCACATGATTCCCAGCGTTGAGACGCTGAAGAAGTTGTGCATCGAGTTGATGGTCTCCCCGGAGGACATGATGGGCCTCACCGAGGCCTCCGACAGAGGGGCACGGACTCGGCCGGAGGATGACGTCACCTTGCGCCGCCTTCTCTTCCTCGCGCGGAAGCTCGACGCGTCGAAGCTGGACGCCCTCGTCCGCATCACCACGGAGTTGGCCCGCTGAAGCAGCGCCGCGAGGGCACCCACCCCTCCAGCGCCAGCCTGCTTGCGGCCGGCGCTCCTGTGTCTCCGAGCAGGGAGTCCGTTGGCAGGGACCATTGGCCCCCTCGTCGAGCAAGGTGAAGAGCGTCTGTTCCATCAGGAGTCGATGGACGGCAGGTGAGTCGACCCGTCCGACGAATATGCCCGCTCTTCGCCGGACGAGCGCCACATCCTCTAGAGGCTCTTGGTGCTTGCCAGAGGGCGGCATTCATCTCTCGTGGCACGACTCGCCGCGCTCCGGCTCGGAGCGCGGCACGTACGGCTCCTGGGCGTCCCCGGGAGGGGCCGCTCAAGCGATTGCGTCCGGCACTTCGCTGTGGTTCCTTCGGCCCCGGAAGGCAGGGAGGTCGCCACGTGCTGCAACTCCGTCCGGGCTGTGAGTGTTGTAATCGTAATCTGCCGCCCGACTCACCCGACGCGCTCATCTGTACCTTCGAGTGCACCTTCTGCGTGAGCTGCGCGACGGAGCGGTTGAAGGGGCTGTGCCCCAACTGTGGCGGTGACCTCACGCCGCGTCCGCGCCGGCCCGCCAGCAAGCTGGCTGCGTATCCGCCGTCCACGGAGCGGGTGTTCAAGCCGGGAGGCTGCGCTCCGCGCGCCGAGGGCTGAGCCGCGACTGGAGCGCATGGGCTTCCTGAGGGTCATCGCTGTCCGGCACACATGTGTGGGACGAGGTTCTGGAAATGTCCGAAGACGAGTCGGTCCACGCCCACTTCGGTGAGTACGTCCAGGACGTGGTGGCCAGTGGCTACTGGGACGAGCCGCTCGTCCTCGCGTTCCTGGGAGAGACCATCGAGTACGAGCTGGGGCCGGAGGGGGAGGCGGAGTTCCTCGCGCAGGCCCGGCGCCTGCTGCGGGAGCGCTTCGCGGAGGAGGCTCGCTGGACGACACCGACCGCCAACGACGCCCTGGACCAGGCCTTCGCGGTGTTGAAGTCGAGGGGCATCGTCGCGCTGCAGAACGCGGGGCTGAACGTGGAGCAGGGGTGGGCGCGGATCGAGGAGGAGGCGGGCCTGCTGGGCCCTTCCGTCCGGGGTGTTGCCTTCTTCTCCGAGGAGGACGTCCACCACGCCGTGCGCGGCGAGGCGCTCCGGATGACTGCGAGAGCGCCCGGGGCCCGGGCGGATTCGCCGGAGAGCTCGCGGGTGCGACAGGAGGTCCGTGCCTGCCTCGTGGACCACGGGCTGGCGTCACGTGACGAGGGCGCACCGGATTCCATCCAGCTCGCGCCGTTCGCGTGGCGCAAGCGTCGATGGACCCATGTGGAGCGCGTCGGCGCGGGAGGCGTCCTCGTGCGCCCGAACGACGCACCCTGGCGCTTCGCGCCGGTCCTGCGGGCCGCGAGCCAGGAGCTCGGCTTTCCTGCCGAGGCGGTAGTCGGCGCGCTCGAGGACTACATCGCCGCGCGTGTACGACAGCAGTATGGGGCGTGGCTCGAGCTCGACCTGGCGTATGAGCCGGCGCGCGACCGCGTAAAGGTGTGCCAGGTACTGAGCGTCGTCGAGCGGCTCGACCCTCCGCCCGCATCGAGCAACCAGCGCACGCTCGCGGAGCTCCAGGCGCAGGGCTTCGACGTCTCGGTCGAGGACGAGCTGCTCGTCGAACTCTTCTACCAGCTCGCGGACGCCGAGGCCGCCCGACGGCAAGACAAGAAGTGGGGCGTGTTGCAACGGCTGCTCACCTTCGGCTTTAGCATTCCCGCCCCGTCGGATGAGCTGCTCCGCGCGGAGCTCCTCGCGCGCCTTCGCTCGTGAGGACCGCCACGGCCCCGGTTTTGGGTTCCTGCGCCAACGTGACGTCGGTTTCCATCGCTCGACCATCAGGTCAATGAGGCGCCGCACCTTGGCTGGCAGGTGGTTCTTGCTCGGGTAGAGCGCGGTGATTCGCACGACGCCCGTCTCGCACGACGGCAGCAGCACCTGGAAGCGTCCACGCGCCAGGTCTTCGTCGACGAGGAAGCCGGGGAGCAGCGAGATGCCCAGCCCGGCGACCGCCGCGTCACGCAGTGCCTCGCCGCTGTCAAACCGGAGGCGGCTTCGCTTCGCCCCTTCACCATGCCCCAGGGGCCGCCCCGCTCTCGCAGGCGCCAGCGCGGTCTGCGCGAGCGGCTGCTGGAGAGCAGGCAGTCATGGGTCGCGAGTTCCTCCAGCGCCTCGGGCTCGCCGCGTGCCTCGAGATACGCGGGCGCTGCGCAGAGGATGGCCGGATATTCCGCCACGAGCCTGGAGACCAGTCGAGTATCCGTGTTGGAGCCTGGATGCGCACGGCGAGGCCGTAGCCCTCCTCCATGACATCCGCGACGCGGTCGCTGAAGCTCACCTCCGCCTGCACCTCGGGCCGGTGAGGCTCAGCTGTCGCGTCGTGCGATGGAGCAGGCGCCCCCCAGACGCGACTCCAGCCGGGCCAGGGCCTTGCCCGCAGCCGAGCGAGTCAGACCGATGGCCCGACCTCCCGCCACGAAGCTGCCCGCGTCCACGGCGGACATGAAGGCGAGGATTTCATCGAGGTTGGCGCGCTTCATGGGGACTCGCGATTGTAGCGGCCGCATCGCTGGAGTGGGAAACGCGGTTCGTCAATCGCGCCGGTATAGGGGTACGGACGTCGCCACTCTCGTGCGTGGCGACACATTCATCCCACCCCTTCATGAGCGGGCCCAGGCGATGACGGAGCGCCTCGCCACCCGAAGGAGGAGGCACCCCGCTACGCCGCGCCGCGCTCCCGCAGCTCCGCATCCACCTCAGCGAGCAGCTTCTCCAGGCGCGTCTTCTGCAACTGAAGGCGGGAAACGTCGTCCAGCCCCGCCTCTGGGTCGCTGCGGCGCTCCTTCGGTGGGTCGGCTTCCAAATCCTCACGCACCTCCACGATGAGGACATCGCCCGCGCGGATGTTCGCGTCACACCACGTCAGGTGCTCGCGATACTCCCTACCTTCAGAGCCGCCCACGTGGAGTGTGAATTCAGGGATGGCGCTGGTCTCGTCGTCAGGGCGGCGCACCCACGACAGGATGGTGTGGAGGACTCCGAAGTCCGGCAGCCCCGCGGTGGTGAGGTGCTCGCCATTGCGAAGGACGCGAAAGCAGAGCATCGGCGGCCTACTCCTTCTTCGGGAGACCCAACTCGTGCTTCTCCAGCCCATCCGGGTAGATGCCGGCCTCGCCGAACTCCACCTGGTCACGCAGCACCCCGCCCTCGGACACGACATGGGCGGCCTCCTTGGCGGCTTCCGCTCGCCCATAGGGCTCGCGGAGCTCGGCGTGGGCGACACCACGCAGCGCATCCCTCATGTCCGCCGCCGTCGCGAAGCGCTCCTCGGGGTTGCGGCGCAGCGCGGTGTGCAACACCGCCTTGATGTCCTGGCTGAGGTGGCCCACCGCCTTCTCGACGACGTCCGGGCCAAACGCCTCCATGAGGGCCTGCATCTGCTGCAGCGGCAACGAGGGCTGCGACTCCGCGACAAACCGGCTCTCTTTCGCCACCACTGGGACGTCGCGCACCTCGAAGAGGTGTTTGCTCGTCAAGACTTCCACGAGCAACACCCCCAGGCTGAAGACGTCGGAGCGCGGCGTCAGCCCTTCCTTGCGCAGGTACTCCGGAGAGGCGTAGGCCACGTCCCCTCGCAGCAGATTCTCGGGCGACTCCTCCCGCCCCACCAGCAGCGAGAATGCCGAGCCGAAGTCCAGCACCTTCACCTCTCCATGGAGTCCCAAGGCGATGTGCCGGGGACTCACGTCACGGTGGACGATGCCCAGGGGCACACCCTTCTCTGACGTCAGCGTGTGCGCGTAGTGCAGCGCGTCCGCCACCTCCGCCCCCACATACAAGCCAAAGCCCTCCGAGAGGGGCTGCCCTCGCACCAACGCCGCGCACACCAGCGTCTCCAACGAGGGCCCACCCACGTACTCCATGATGGCGTAGGGGGCGTCCTCCTCCTCATCCACCTGCATATGGAAGACTTGAGCGATGTTGGGATGGTTGAGGCGAAAGGCCAGCTGCACCTCTTCAATCATCCGCTTGCGCATCATGTACGTGGATGGGCTGGCAATTCGGCGAACCAGGGAGAGGCCAGCCAAGACTCCATCCGCCACTCGCCGCTCCACCTTCAGGAGCTTCTCGCCATTCGGCCGCACCTCGACCTCCCGCACCGCCTCGTAACGCACGCCCTCCACTTCGAAGAGGAAGTGCGGCGCGCTGGGGCTAGGCGGGGTGGAGAGTCTGGACGGAAACTCCTCCGTCGACACTTCATCTTCCGAACGCTTCGTCATGGCTGTGAATCCTCCTGAAAGAGGGGGGCGCGGCCCCACAAACACCGAGATTCGCCATCGCGGCAACTCTCCCGGAGCTTTCTAGGTCTAGTTGACTAGACCGTCGAATTAACATGACCCTTGGAATCTGTGAAGCCCTCTACCACTCGTAGCGGACAGGCCGCCCCAAGAGCGCCTATCCCTATCCAGGGTGAAAGACACCCCAGCCTTGGCCTCAAACGCTGGGCTGGGCAGCCCACAAAGGAAACATGCATCGTGAGTGAAGCCGTTGACTGGGGTCCGCTTCGCACACTGGAACGCCGCGTCTTCGCCAAAGGAGAGCGCCTGACCCTCACGACTGAGGTGAAGGCCCTGCTGAAGCGCACGGCCTCCGAGGTGGGCATCGGCGACGACGAAGCCCAGAGTACGCTCACCACGGAGGAGGCCGCGCTGGGCCTCTTGCGTGAGGAGTCTCGGCGCATCCGCGAGGGCTCCGACAGACTCATGGACGCGCTACACCGAATGTACCAGTACAAACGGGCGGGGGACTTCGTCAGCGCCCGCCAGGAGGTGCGGAACGTGCTCGCCGTGGAAGTCGTGCCCCACCACCGCGCCATCGCCCAGGGGCAACTCGAGTGTCTGCTGGAGATGAATGGCTTCTGCGCCGGCCCGGAGTGCGGCTCATGAGCTACCCGTCAGCGTCCCTCACCTCCCGCTCTGCCCCCGCCCGCTACGCCCAATAGGGCTCATGCTCCTCCCGCCCGCTACGCCCAATAGGGCTCCTGTCCTTCCTATGCTCTTCCAAGTCGAAGGCGGTGTGAGTCCCCGACGGTACACCGAGCTCGGCGACATCTCCTCGTTCGCGGAGGTCACGCGAGGCTGGCGGGAGGATTCCGCCCTCGACCTCGTGCTAGGCGAGTGGACGGGGTGGCCTTCTCGATGAAGGAGCGCGGCAGGGCCTGGTTCGGTACTTCGAGCCAATTCCTCCCGAGGAGCTCGAGGGCCAGGATTGACGCGTCACGGCCGTGACGCTGACGCGTCAGCGAGGGCGCCTGACCGACGGCGGTGTCGATGCCTCCTCGCGGGCCCCCCCCCTCTCCCGTGTTCGAGAGGGTGGCATACGAAGTGCAAAGGTTCCGGCCGTCCAACGACTCCACCGAGGATGGCCATCATGAGCGACACTTCAGACGGGCTGCGGTCGCAGCTCTGAGTCAAGGAGCACTCCAACACCCTGACCTTCCGTGGGATGATTGTTGTCCGGAAGATAGGTATTACATACTGTGCAGTGCCACGACTTCCCTCAGCCTCCTGGCTTTTTGATCAGATGGGTTGCGGAGAAAAAAGTCTCAGCGGGAGCCGCAGCAGGTCAATATGGCACCGTGACCCGGTGAAGCCTGATTACAGTGCACACCGTTGTTGAGCGTGTAGCGGTGTCTCCATTGCAGAGTGAATTTGCGGAAAAGCCGGTGTAGTTGTCACCTGATAACGGGGGTTTCGATTGGCAGATGCCAGCCAGACTATCCAGGCATTTTGATTTGACAAAACAAAGCCCGTGCTAACAGTGAAGACTTCATAAAGGAATACTCTTTTTCCATCGACGCTTTGCCGGTTTTGACCGGCGTATATCAGGAGGCAAAATGAAATCACCCTTCAAGAAGAACGTCCTCAAAGTGGCGGTCATTGCTTTGACCACCATGGGCGCGAGCGCAACAGCCGTTGCTGAAGTGAGTGTGCCACCGTTTTATGCAGCCGTGATGCGCATGAAAGCGCAGGGCAAGCTCGGCCAGGTCATCAGCAAGGAGGAAATCTCTACGCCGATCAAAGGCGCTCGGGCATGGCGAATTGCCTATATTTCCTCGGACCTCAATGAGCTTAAAACGATTTCTACCGGCCTTCTGATCGCACCCACCGGTAAAGTGCCGAAGGAAGGTCGGCCGGTGGTTTCCTGGGCTCATGGCACGACGGGTACGGCGCAGAATTGCGGCCCGTCGCAAGTGAGCAATCCGGCGGTCCCGTTGAACCAGTATTTCGTCGTGGGGGGTAACTCATCGACGGATTATGGCATTCCTGCGGTTGAGGAGTTCATTAATGCGGGCTACGTCGTTGTTGCAACGGATTATCAGGGCCTGGGTGGCGGTGGTAAGCACCAATATGCTGTTTCAGCAACCAACGCCCGGGACGCCATCAACGCTATTCGTGCTGCTGGTTACATGAAGGAAGTTGGCGCTGGAAAGAAAGCCATTATATACGGCTGGTCGCAAGGGGGCGGAACGACCATTGCTGCGGCCAACTCTGGCGATTACATCAATAAAACAGGTACGGCTTTCGACGGCATTGAGTTGGTCGGATTTGTCGCTATGGCACCCCAGGATATGGCGGCACTGGCTCCTGAAGGCGAGACAACGGAGGCACAAAGCGAAGTCCTACTGAAGAACCTGGAGAGAACCTTCTCCGACAATGTGTTCAATTTCACGCACATGGCAGAAAACCTCTGGGCTACACAGGCGGCGTTTCCTGAAAAGCTTCAGCTCACAGATATCTTTACGTATGACGGTGCCCGGGTTGTCGATGACATCATGTCGAATAAATGTGTGCATGCGGCTTCAGATACGTTGAACTACACGTACGAAGATAAGTTTGGCTCTCTGATGAAAGCCAGGCCGACTAATGCCAAGGCATGGGTAGATGCCATAAAGGCGGGTAGCGTTCCGAATACCAGGCCGGTTGCCCCCGTTATCATTTACTGGGGCACGAAGGACACGGTCGTCCCCCCGGTCATGGGCGAGCTCTACCGGGAGCAGATGTGCAAAAAGGGTGGTAACGTCGCGCGTGTGCAACTGGTGGGCAAGCAGGACCACTTCAGTACACCTGCCGCTTCACAGCCGCTGTATGTACCCTGGATTGCCAGTCGGTTTGCAGGTAAACCTGCTGCTAATGGCTGTGCCGCTGACGCATCCCGCTGACGCATCCCCTCATTTTGGGGATGCAAGTCCTTGATTGTGCTGGACTCCCGAGGGCAGGGGCCAGCACTTGAGGCCCTGCCTGGAGCGAGAAGGCCGCCGGCGCCCATGGCATGGGCTCTAAGTCGCTGAAATTACCTTGGTTTTCGGCTCAGGAATGAGGGGATGCGTCAGGGCCGGAGGGGCAGGCGCCCTTGAGCTGATTGCCGCAGGAGCGCCCTCCGGAGAGGCCGCTTCGCGGCGCAGACTCAGACGGGCGTCACCTTGTCGAAGGGGCGCACCACCTCTTTGCCATCGGAGACGCGTGTCACCACCACCGTCTTCGCCTTCGCGTCGACGGCCTTCACCTTCGCCGAGAAAGTGCCCCGCCCCTGCTTGTAGCGTACCTCCTGTCCCACCTCGTACGAGGTGGACATCTCGGAGCTCGGACTGGACCTGAGGGCTGCGTCCGTCGCGGTGCGCCCTGCTGCGCGCGGGCGCCCGCGGCTCTTCTTGGGCGCGGGCCCAGCCCGCGTCGGCTTCGCCTCGGCCTGCGGCCTCATCCACTTCCGCACAGGCACCGTGGGCGTGCGCTTCGGCGCGGGCGCAGGTGTGCGCTTCGGCGCGGACGCCGCCGGAGCCGGGCCAAGCTCAATACCCAGGAACCGAGCAATCCTCTCCAGCAGCTCCAACTGCCGGCCCATCACCTTCCCCACCTCCTCCGCCACCGCAGCCTGAATGGTGCTCTTCATGTCGTTCTGCATGTGCTCTCGCTCGCTTTCCTCGCGGGCTGGCTGGCCCGCGCAGTGTCCAACACGACAACCGTCAACGCTTCGCACTCACGCTACAACTAGGAATCCGAGTATTCCGACTACCTTCTCAGAATGACGCCTTCATCTCACTCCAGCGCTCGCGCTGCACCTCCCACGTCCCCGCTTGTGCAACCGCCCGAAGGTTTCGCTCGCTGAGGGGTTCCTTCCCGTCGACGGATTCGGGAAACAGCACCTCCTCCTGGATGTCAGGAGCCAGCAGTTGCAAGTCCAACAGGTGCGTCACGCGCGCCCAGGTGAAGCCCAGTTGGCGTGCGACGTCCGCTGCGCTCGCCACCAGCCCCCGCTCAATGGCGGCTTCCACATGGTTCGCCAGGGCCAGCATCCGCGCGACGTGCGCTGGCCGGCGCGACACCTCCCGCGGCGGGGGTGTCGCCCCCTCTCGGAAGCGCACCTCCGCCCGACGACGCACGCGGTGGAAGTGCGCACTAACGAGACTTGCCTCCGCTGCCTGGGACTCGGGGCTCGCGCTCACGCGGCCACCTCCTCGCGCCCGGGAGCCGCGACCTCACCGGCATGGGCAAGGTGCACGTCGACGCGGCCCGTCGCATCGTTCATCACCACCTGGCTGACGAGGGCCCGCAGCAGATAATTGATAGAGATGGTCGAGTCATTCAGGTACTTGGCTCAGATGCACGGCTAGATAGCGCTATCGCCCAGCTTCGCGCCTCAGAGTGGGGCGCGTCGCTATGGGGGGGATCTTGAGAGGTCCCACGTCGTCTATCTGGTGTATCCAGACAAGCTCGGAATGAAGCGCGGCGAACCGCTACAGGGGCTATGTGGTGGCCCTGGATATGAGCAATGTTTCTCCGGAGCTTGTGCCATTCACATCCGTGTTGACTGGGACAATCAGGACTGGGCGACGCGAATTGCGGAGAGGCGTGGCGAGAAGCCGGATAGTGACCTATTCTTGATAGCAGATGAATTACCCCACGGACTTGACTGGGTAACTGGCAAAGTCGAATATGGAGGTTTGGCCTTTGCTGACCATGTCGCAACACTGGTTGAGAGCTATCGGTAACACTCCTCGCCAACGTGCCGCAGTTCTCGCACTCACCTGCATATACGGATGCACGGCGCCCTCTGAGAGAGCCCCTGCCCCCATCGACATTCAGAACGAGGAGGACAGCATCGAATGCCAGAGGGCTCGCACCATCTTCAAAACCGATGCCGAGCGACATAACAACTGCGTAGAAGACGACGACTGCTACATAGAAGACCTCCGCGTGGTCCCCCAAGGATGTTGCTTTTCAACGTCATGGACTTGGCGCCAACGCAGGGAAACCCGTGCTCTTCTCAATACGACCTACATCCAATGCGGCGGTGTGGCGGACTATTACTGCCCCAGGTCATGTACTGCCGCATGCATCGAAGGGAGATGCGTTGGCAGGATTAAACCTCCAGGCGAAGCACCACCCGCCCCGTAGAGACTGCTCGCAGCTCGTTTGTTCATGAGATGCGCCCACGAAAATTGACCATGTAATTTCTGGGCGCGCCTCCCGACACAGCCACTTCCACCCAGTTCGGAAACCACCGGGCTCTATTGAGCACCTCTTTCACCGGCTGAAAAGTCCGGTTGTCCGCTACACCCACCCAAACCTGGTCGCCGCGTCACGCGCGTGGCAAGGCCAGCCCGCCAGTGCGTCAAGACGAGTGAGCGAGGCACACACTCACCCTCTTTCGCCCGGTCAAACCCAGTATTCTTCGGACCCATCCGTAGGCCTGTGCATGCAATGACGCGTTCGCCGACGCACGCTTCTCGCCGGCCTCGAATATCCGGTAGTCACAGCCAGGTCCTTCTTCCACAGCAGGCTGGAGAGGTGCTCGTTATATATTGAAATCAATCTGCAGGATGGGTGTGTCCGCTTCGATGTCGCGCCGGAACCGCCCCCACCGGTCGAGCGTGCTCTCGTCGAGCACGGCCGGGTCGCGATACTGGTGGAACAGCGCGTAATTCATCGAGCGCTGGAGCGCGAGCAGGTCCGGCACGGCCGCGAGCCACTCGCGCTCCATCCGTCGGAGCTCCCGATACCCTTCGAGAAACGGCCCCAGGAACGAAGCGGCCGCTTCGTCGCGCGCCTCTCGAGCCTCGCCTCGCGCGATGTAGAAGAGGAGTACCGCGATGTCCTTGACGAACCACGAGTACTCGCAGTTGTCGAAGTCGAACGCGGTGATCTTCCCTTCGGCGAAACAGAAATTGTGCATGTGGAGATCGGCGTGGATCAGCCCGTAACTCTCCGGTGTTCGCGGTAGCCGATTCAATCGCGCGATGATCGCCGCGGTGCGCTCGCGAACGAGCTTCTCCTCGGGAGGCGCGAACCGGTCGATGTCGACCACGTCGTACTCATGCCATTCCTGGCGCTTGAGCCTGGGGCTCGAAGGCGCGTAGGTCTCGGCGCGGTTGTGGAGCCGCGCGAACAGCCGGCCCAGCTCGCGGAACAGGGGGGGCTTCCAGTAGCGCTCCTTGAGCGGAGGCGCGTCGTCGAAGACGATGCCCGGCGCGCGCTCGAACGCGGTGGCGACGAAGTAGCTGCCGGGCTCGCGGTCTTCGATCCGCTCCACGAACTGCCCCGCCTCGGAGAGGAGCGGCGAGGCGATTGGAATGCGCGCGGCGGCCAGATAGCGAACGAACTCGACCTCACCCAGCGTGTAGTCGATCGTTCGCCGCGTACTGTGCGAGATGCGCAAGATAAGGCCTTCGCCGTCGTCGTTCTCCGCCTCGTAGACAAAGTTCTCGAAGGCCGTGAGCTCGGTGAGCTGCTCGGGCGACAGGCCATACCGGCGCGCAGCCTCATCGCGAATCGGCTCGTGGAAGCGGCGGACAAGCTCTGGATGCATCGAACCCTCTATTCCTTCAACGTGAGGCTGCTCTCACCGTAGCCCAGCACGGTCGAGGCAGAGTCGCTGGTGACCGAGACGCCCAGGCCGCGCGCGAGGGTCTCCGCCAACGGGGGGCCATTGCGCGGCCGCGTGAACACAGCCAGGTCTGTGCCGGTCAGGGGGTGATCCGGGCGCCGGAGCCGCTGGTTCAGCATCGCTTGCTCGCGCTCGACGACGCGCAGGCACCGGCGCTCGAGGGCGAACGCGCTGGCAGCGACTCCAGCGAGCTCACCGCAGATGGGCTCCGCCACGACCTTGTCTCCCGGCAGCCCATGCGCGAAGAGCTCGGCTAGTCGCCGCTGGCTCGTGGCCTGCTCGGCGGGATCCAGCTTCGCCAGCTCATCCAGCGAGGTGCCCTGTGGCGTGCCGGGGAACGCCTCGCCGATGCGCGCGAACAACCAGCGGCTGAGCTTGATCTCGCGCTGGTATGTCTCGGCGAGTGGGAAATCGTCCCGGAGCAACGGGTAATGCGCGACATCGATGGGCGCCTCCACGCACTCTTGCAGCGCGGTGCGCGGGAGGTGTCCGGCGAACGCCGCCCGGAGCCGTTCGTGGAGCAGCCCCTGGGTCGCACCGAGGAAGCGGACCACCGATTCGACGCGCTGCCCGAGCAGGCCGTAATCGAGCGCGGCGTCGAGATCGCCGAGGCGCGCTGCGATGTCGGGCTGGGCCTCGATGGGTGCCGGGGCCGCGCCGGTCAACACCTGCAGATATTCGTTGATCAGCGCCGGCGGCCCGGCGCACACGCCGTGCGGACCATGGAAGACCGCGTGACGCTCGGCATAGTCCACGATCGATTGCGCGGTGACGGGCTGCTCGGGGGCATCGCGCACCAGGTCGTTGGTGACCAGGCGAACTCCGTCGATCAGCCGGAACATGGCCGCGAGCCCGCTGTCGAGCTCTCCGTTCGGCACCGGATGGTTGCCCCGCACCAGCACGTACCCGACCGACGCGAGCGTGCAGACGACCATCATGTGGAGCTCGCCCGCGGTGAGCACGCCCGGAGTCCGGGGCGGCATGCGCGCGAGGAAGGCCTTGCGGAGCTGCTCGGTCAGCGAGAGCAGGTCCGGCCACTGACGCGCCATGCCCTTCATCGCGGTCACGTTCATCGGGCGTTCGCTCTGGTACCGGCTCCCCGCGTAGTGGCACTGCTTACGCACGGTAGGGAGGTCGAGGAACAAGGTGCGCGGTGCGACGTTGTTCTCGCCCACTTGCCGGCCGTCACCGTCGAGCGCCGGATGCGCCACGCGGTAGACCGGCACGACCACCTCGAGGTTCGAGAGCTCGAACGCCCGTCCGAACGCCTGTTCGGTCAGCACGGGGCAACGATTGTCGCGGGCGCTGAACGTGAGCGGCTCACGCCCGGCGGGCACCTCACCCAACCGCTCAGGGAAGGACACCGCGGTGCGGCCCGTGGGCGCATCCGAGACCCGCCTCAACACCCGCTGTTCGATCAATGCTTCGAGCAGGTCCCGGATCTTGTCCCAGGAATGGGGCGCGCCGTCCGACCACGCCATGGCGTCGGAGGCTTGAAATTGCTCGACCTGGAGCAGCTTCTCGCCCAGGGGCGCGATGTCCGGCTCGTCGAAGATGAGCTCCACCTCGCCATAGAAGAGGTGCAGGACCTGCTGGCCATTTCCCGCGTCGAGCCGGTCGTGCGTGAGGCGCCTTCGATTGGGAATGTAGAGCATCTCATCCGCTTGCAGCTGTGCCATGGCTTCTCACTCCCGCTTCAGTGTGACGTCGCGCGACCAGGTGCCGCCGAGCGAGCGATAGACCTCGACGCGATGGTTGAGCAGCAGCCGTTGCGCTTGCAGACTTGCGCGCTCGAGCCCGACCAGATTCGTCAGGGCGGTGAGCACCGTCAGATAGTCCGAATGCCCCTGCTCGAAGCGCCGCCTCGCCTCGTCCAGGAGCTGCTGCCCGAGCTGGACCTGCGCACGCAGGCTGCGCAGGCTCGTCGCCTCGTTCTCCTCCCGAACCACGGCATCCTGCACCCGTCCGATCGCGGTGTGCAGCGCGAGCTGGTATTGGATTTCGCGACGCTGGAGCTGGATCGGCAGTCGCCTGTACTCGGTGACTCGCCTTCCATCGAACAGGGCCCAGGTCAGGTTCACCCCGACGACGGACTCGGCCAGGGCCGGCTCCGAGAGGCCGACCTTCAAAGCGCCCACGTTGCCCACCAGTTGGATCGTCGGAAGCCAGCTCGCCAGGTTCGCGTTGATGCGGTGCTCGACCTCGGCGACGCGCAGCTCCGCGAGCCGCATCTCGGGCGTGTTCACGTTCAGGTCGCCCGGCGTTCCGAGTTTCGGTGGGGGTGGGAGATCGGGAAGCTGTCGATCGAGTGGAATGACGTCGTCGGCGGGGGTGGGTACCCGGCCCAGCAGCGCCTTCAGCTCCGAATTCAAGAGCGCGTTCCGGGTGGCGATCAGCGGCACCTGCGATTCGAGGTTCACCAGCAACTGCTCCTGCTGCAGCACCACGAGCCGGGGCGTGAGGTGCTGCTCGAACCGCGCACGAAGCAGCCGGAGCAGTTCCTTGTTGTAGTCGATCTGCCGCAGCGTGAGGTCCCGGAGCGCGCGGGCCTCGAGGATGTCGAACCAGACCTGGGTGATCCGCACCGCGAGGTCCTGGATGCGGCCCTCGGTGAGCTGCCGCTGCTGCTCGGCGAAGTTCAATCCCGCGCGCCGCTGCGCACCGAGGGCTCCAAACAGGTCGACCTGGTAGGTCACGCCGAAACCGACGGTGGCGACGTTGTACTCGGCCCGGGTTGGCGGCGCAGGCGGAAGGTTGGCGTTGGCAACGACATGACTCAGCCCCGCCGGGTTCAGGATGCCGACCTGGAGCGGGTACCACCAACCTTGCGGCACGTTGGGGTCGAGCTGGTTCTCGTAGATCAGCTCCCGCACTTCGCGCAGGACCAGGTTGTCGCCGAAGCACTCCTGGATGGCCGTGTCGAGAGCCGGATCGGCGAACGCCGTCCACCAGACTGCGTCCTGGGTGATGCGCTCGGCTGGCTGCGCGGGCACCCCCTCCTTCGACGGCCGCGGGCTTGGAAGCCCGCCCTCGGGTGCGCTGGACGGTGGGGTCGGCTCGGTGCGCAGTTCGCTGGCGGTCGAGTAGCTGCTCGGCGTCGGAGGCGGTTTGACGACGACGGGACGGATCAGCTCGCAACCGGAGCAGGTCATCGCGAGGAGGGCGAGCGTCAATCGAAGTCTCATGGGTGGCTGACGACCACGAGGGCTTTCGCGTGGTTGAGGACGCAGCGCTGCGCGACCCGCATGGTCTCGGGATCGAGGGAGGCGAAGCTCTCGTCGAGGATGACCAGCTCGACTCCCTGCAGCAGCGTGCGCGCGATGTAGAGCCGGCTCTTCTCGCCGTGAGAGAGTTGCCAGCCGGTCTCGCCGATCATCTCCTCGAGGCCAGCGGGCATCTTGGCGACCAGCTCGTCCAGCCCGAGTTCCTTGCACAGCGCGGCGGCCTTGGTCCGCAGTTCGGGCGAGGTCGGCCACTCGCGCCCGAGCAGGAGATTGTACGCGAAGCTGCCGGACAGGACGTGGTTCTCGTGGAATTGCGGCGCGGCGGTGATGCGCTTGCGCCAGCCCGAGGAGCCGAACGTCGCGCGGTCCAACGCGTGCAGCAGCATCACACCGCCCTGCGGCGTCCTCAGGCCCGTCAACAGCGACACCAGCGTCGACTTGCCACCGCCCGATGGGCCCTCCAGCAGGATGCGGTCGCCCTGCGCGATCTGGAACGAGCAGTTCTCGAGCACCGGCCGGGTGCGCGCGTCGTGCCGGAAGGTCACGCCCCGCGCCTCGATGAGGGTTCCGTCGGCGGCGTCGGTGGGCTTGCCTCCCTCCATTTCGAGAGGGACTTTCGATTCGAGCTCGGGGCGGCCCACCGCGAGCAACAAGTCGCGGATCTGCTCGAACGACACCGCCGCCTGGGAGACCTGCTGGAAGTAGACGGCGACCTCGTCGAAGGCTCGCAGCGCGAGCAAGATTCCGCCCACGGACACCGCCAGCGCGCTGGCATTGGCCGTACCGCTGCTGAACGCCGGCAGCAAGGTCAGCAGGGCGAGCACCAACCAGCCGTCGCGCAGGAGCGCGGTCAGCTGCATGGTCCGGCGATCCATGACCTTCGAAATTTCGGAGTAGGAGCTCAAGCGGACGTCTTCGCCATCATGCCAGCGCTCGAGAGGAAGCTGCGCCAGCCGCGTTCGATGGCCGAGCATGCGCTCAAGCAGGTCGTGGGTGATCTCGACGCGCGCGCTCGACCACGCCCGCTGGACGCCGTAGTGGCGGCGCGCGAGGACGAACGCGACCACGACCCACAGGACGAGCACCATCGTTTGGGGCCACCCTCCCGCACCGAGCACGAGGATGACACCCGCCAGGATCAAGTCGACGAGCGACAACACCGCGAGCAGGGCGCCGCCGACCGCAAGCTGCTCGACGACCTCGGCCTCGGCGACGCGGCCGAAATGGCGGCCGATGCCGTCGAGCCGCACCTCGTCGGGGGTCAGCTTGAGGGTTCCCGCAAGGAGCTGCTGCTTCAGCAGCGTTCCGAGCCGGATCGAGAACACGCCCTGCCACCACACCTCGAGCATGCGGAGCGGAATCGCGCACGCGATCACGGCGATCCACCCCAGGAACCAGCCGGTCTCGAGGTGGGCCTGGAGCGCGGCGCGACCGAGCAACCAGAACGAGCCAGCCAGCACCAGCGAGAGGAGCGTGTGGCTCACGAGGATGCCGGCGACGAGCGAAGGGATGTCGCCGAGCAGCGTCCGCCGGCTCGCGGTGCGCCTGGGGCGCATGATCCAGCCGGTGCGCAGCTGCGCCTGGCCGAGCCGCTGCAGCAGCATCTGTGAGCGGGCGTGCTCGCGCGCACGGGGCGACATCTCCACGCCGCCGAGCAGCTGGTCCACCTCGGCGACGGTGGCTTCCTGCTCTTCGCGCAGGAGCGCGATCGCGCTCTTCGTCGGGACCGAAACCGCCGTGGCGTCGCGCGCGAGCAGGCGCAGCTTCCCACGCCGCGTACCCAGCAGCACCAGATAGGACGGGACGCCGTCTCGCCGGACCTGGAGGATGCAGGGCGCGGCGCGTGCAAGGACGTCGGGCAGCTCGTGGTAGAGCGGCGTGATCGGCTCGAGCTCCACGCCGAGTCGATCTCCGAGCGCGAACATCCAGACCCGGCTCGGCTCGACGGCCGCCGCGGGCGGAGCGATTTCGCCCGCGGCCCTGCCATAGCCTTGCCTCTGCGCCAGCTGCTCCAGCGCGTCGGGCAGTCGCTCGACCGGCCACAACAGGTCGGAGTGCGAGCGCGTCATCCCACCAGCTCCAAACCGCCTGCGGCGGTCTCCGCGACCGGCGTCTCCACCGGCTTCGGCGCCGGCCTCTCCACCAGCTGGCCGTCCGAAAGCCACCAATGGCGCCAGCGCCCACCGCCCCAGAGCAGCGTGCGATTCTCCTGGTCGGCGCGAAGGAGCACGGCGTACCGAGACTCTTTGTTCGCGAGCAGCTCCTTCGGCGGCCCGTTCTCGAGGATCCGACCGTTCTCGATCACGAGCACGCGATCGAACTCCTGGGTGTGCTCGACGTCGTGGGTGACACAGAGGAGCGTGATGTCTGCCCAGAGCCGCCGGGACTCGGCGAGGAGCCGCGCGCGCCGGTCGCGATCGAGACCGCGAAAGGGCTCGTCGAGGATGGCCAGACGCACGCCGGAGCGAAGCATCGCGCGCGCCAGGCGCACGCGCTGACCTTGGCCGCCCGAGACCAGCCCTCCGCCTTCGCCCAACGACGTCTGTAGCCCGTCTGGAAGCGCCTCGAGGATGTCGAGCATCTCGGCGCCCTTGAGCGCCCCCGACAGTGACCAGCCGTGCGCGCCGTCGTTGCCATACCGGAGGTTGTCGATGAGGCTCTGGTTCCAGAGACTGATCGCCGGGTCCACCCAGGCCGTGGTGCGCCGCAGCCGCTCGACAGCGGCCTGATCGAGCACCTGCCCGTCGACCTTGATCTCGCCGCGCGCCGGCCGGAGCCAGCCGAGCAAAAGGCCGACCAGCGTCGACTTGCCTGCTCCGGAGACACCGACCACGGCCACGTGCTCGCCGGGGGCGATGTTCAAGGAAACCTTGTCGAGGATGGTGTGACCGCCGCCTTTCACGCGGACCTTCTCCATCACGATCGAAACGCCGCTCGCGGTGGCCGCGGGCGTGACAGGCGCCTGCACTGGCGCCTCGGGCCGGGCCGGCGGCTCCTTGATGTCGCCGATGACGTCGAGGAGCCGGCGAACCCGGTTCATCGCATTCGGGAACGCGCGGCTCAGCATCATCAGCCGCTGGCCGAGGATGGGGAACCGCAGCGCCCAATAGACGACCAACAACACCAGCGAAGCCCGATCCGTGCCCGCGAGGTACGAATAGACGAGCAGCATGACGAGGCCGTAGCTCCCCAGCATCAGCCCGCCTTCGAACCCGACCGACAGCGTCTGGAGCCAATAGCGCGCCTTGCTCCAGCTGACGAGCAAGGTCTCCTGCGCGCGGCGCAGCGACCGCTCGGCACCGTGGATCCGGATCGGCGTGAGCCCGACGAGCGCGTTCAGGGTGAATCCGCTGAGCGCGCCTGCGTGCATCTGCACGCGCAGGTCAGGCTCGAAGAGCAGCTTCTGCGCGACCAGGGGCACGAGCAGCGTGACCGCCGCGAGCGCGAGCACGATGCGCCATGCGTGCGGTGCGGCCCAGATGAGCGCGGCAGTGATGCTCGCGACTTCGAGCGACAGGACCAGGGCCTGCGCGAGCAGGGGCGGCAACGACCGCATCGCCTGGATGTTGTGCGTGCGAGACGCCATGTCGGAGGCGAGCCGGCTCTGGAAATAGCGGTCCTCCATCTCGGGGAGCTTCTCGAAATACGCCTTCCGCAGCCGCACCTCGAGCCGGCGGCCGATGCCGAGCAATCCCAATGAAATGGGGATTTGGATGAGCATGAAGCAGAGCGCGACGCCCGCGAGAACGGCCATGCCCGTCGCACGCTGCGCGAACGTGCCGAGGTCGCGCCCCAGGTCGAGCACGCCACGGAGCATCAGCGCTTGCAGGATCCGCCCGAAGGTGGCGAACACCAGTCCCACCGCAATCAGGCCCGGAACGACCCACGAATCTTCGCCTCGCAGGCGGAGCAGCGTTCGCGCCGGGCTCACCTGCTTGGCGACGAGCTCCGTCGCCAGGTCGCTCGCGAGCACGGCTCTCGGCGCGTCTTCGCCTTCGCGCGGAGCCTCGCGCCAACCGCGAACCCGCATCAGCACCGCGCCGGACATCGACAGCTCGCCCTCCACCTCGGGGTTGGGGCGAACGGACCAATAGGCAGCGGGAATGGGCACTTCGCCGGAATCGTCCTTCGCCATCATGGATTGCAGCAGACCCGCCGCCGTCCGGCCTCGCCGGACGGCGCCCGCGCGGATCATCGCTTCGGACGCCCGGCACGCGGCGTCGAGCCTGGCGATCGACAGATACCCGGGGTCCTCGAGCGCCCGGGCAACCAGCGCCCGCGCCTGCGTCGCCCCCAGGTTCAGCAGGCGGCGCTCGAACGTCGCGACCGCCTCTTCGGACCCGGCCCATTCGCGCCAGCCCTCCGCCGGAACGGACGTGGTGTGCTGGTACAGGTGGCTCAGCAGCGTCGAAATCCGGGTCCAGTGACGGCCCGCCGCCGGGTCCATGACCTGGATGAACGGGCCGACGCGATTCCACAGCACCACGAAGTGCGGCCGTCCTCCCGCGCTGAGTGTGACGATGATGGCGGGAAGCGCCTTGGCTTCAGGGACCACCACGTGATCGAGCGGAAGCATCACCTGCTCGGCGTCGAGCCCGAGCTGGTTCGCGACTTCATCCAAGGTGACGATCGAGGTGCCATCGACGTCCGTCTGACACACTTCGCGAAGGACGCGATAGTTGAGCTCGGCGCCCATCCCCGCGAACAGGCTCTTGAGTGAAGCGGGGCCGCAATCCGTCGCCGAGATCTGGATCACCTCGGGAATGATTGAGCGCCGGCGCCTGGGAGGAGTCATGGTCAGCGGGCCTCGGCTTCGGGCCGGAACACGGTCACGGGCCGTTCTTCAGGCTGCGGATTCCATTCACCGACCGCCCGCATCAACAGCGCGACAGGCGACGCCCGCGCGACCTCGACCTCCACCGACAGGGTCATGCCGTGGCGCAGCTGGATGCGCGGATCGTCCGGCGGTGCGAACTTGAGCTCGACGCGCACCGTACCGGGGATGGCCTCGGGCGTGGCGGTCTGGCCGGGCTCGGTCCCGACGGCCGTCACCCGGGCGGGGACCGTCCCGTAGATGGTCATCGGGTAGCCGTCGAGCTTGAGGCGCGCCGTTTGACCGGGATGTATCAATCCGACGACCTCCTTCGGGAAACGGGCGCGCACCCGCACCTCGGCATTGCTCGCGACGATGGTGCCGACCCGCTGCCCGTCGGCGATGAACGCTCCCGAGCCGAGCTCCGCCACGTCGACCAGGTGGCCCGTGGCCGGCGCCCGATACAGCTTCCGCTCGATCTGGTACTCGAGGCGGTCGATGGTCCCCTGGAGCTCCCGGATTCGCCCCTCCGCGCCCAGCGCCTCGCGCTCGAGTTCCAGCAGTTGCGCGGCGAGGGCTTGACGGCGCACGTTCTGCTCGCGCCGCAGCCGGATGAGCGCCAGGCCCTGCGCCGTCTGCGCGAAGCGGAGCGCGTCGACATCGGTCGTGCGCTCCAGCTTCTCCATCTCCGAGACCGCGCCCGCCGGGCTCTTGAAGGCCAGCTCCGCGCGTTCCACCGCGAGCCGGTGCCTGGGCGCGAGCTCCAGTTCCCTCCCCAGCGCCTCCTTGACTGCGACCTCGTCCACCCGTGCCGTCAAAGCCGCCTCTTCGTGCTTGTTGGTGATCTGCTGGCGGATGATGGCGAGTTCCTTCTCGGTCGCGGCGAGCGTCGCCTTGCTCCGCTCGAGCTCGAGGCGCTCGGCCCGTGCGTCGAACTCGATGAGAAGGTCGCCTTCCTTGACCTCCTGGTCGAGTTTGAGCAGCGAGAGCACGACCCTGCCCGCGCTGGGCGGCTCGATGCGATGGACGGCGTTATGTGGCTCGATCCGGGCCTGTGAGCTGGCCTTGACGAGCGGGACCTTGGCGAACAGCGACCATGCGATGAGCCCGCCGGCACACAACACCATCAGAGCGACGAACACGAGGCGCGTGTCCGACTCGTAGTTCAGGGAACGAAGGGTCCGCTCGAAGGGATATGCCATGGTCCGCCAACCAAAGTCGCCTTAATGGTCTTGCCCTGTCAACACCTCGGCCACTGCTTTGTGATTCACGCTCCCATTGAATGAATACAAGCACCTCGATGCGACGCGGGACTTCGTCCGCATCGCCGCAATGCGCCACACATTGTTTTTTGGTTCGATTTGACATCCAACTTCGATTTCACTTAGCGTTTAACTCGAAAGGAGGCACGACATGAAGATCAAGATCCACGTTCGCGGCGGCCCGAAGGCGCGTTAGTAGTCAGGCGTTTTGACGCCAGCTGTTAAGGCTGGTCGTTCCTCGTTTTCGATCACCAGAGGGGGGTTGATGAGGATTCTCCATCAGCCCCTCCTCTTATTTCTGGTTCTGGCAACGTCTTGATCTTGCAGGTGCTCGTTCCTGCCAGGTTGCTCCAGAACCTCTCATGCGCTTGAACCGAATATGCGCTGCATGCGGGCGCCTCCCCTCCTGCGAAGGTAGGCAGGATGGCGCGGCAGCGACAGGTCTCTGAGGCCGTTGCTGGAGGGGCCGAGATTCTATGCCGCTCGGCGCTCGTACCGGCGGTGGAGCCCGAAGACTTCCCGCAGCTCTATCACCTTGGCTCCGCGCTCCGGGCCCTGCACCTCACGCCTCTCGGGCGTATCCTTGCCGAGCGACAGGTGCGTCCGGCTCGCGTTGTAGTAGCGCTGGTACTCACGAAGCAGGCGCCGAGCGTGGGCTTCGTTCAGGACGACGACATGGTCCAGCGACTTCACTCGATTGGGTGACGGACATCACGTACGTGCCCACACGCGAGGGCTGATTGTACCTGGCTGCCGTGCTGGACCTCTTCAGTCGGCGCGTCATCGGCTGGGCCACGCCCCCTGCATCGACCGACACCTGGTGTTCTCGGCCCTCGACATGGCGCTGAAAGGTCACGATCCCCCTGTTGTCCCTACCCGAACTTCGGCCTCTGCGTCATGGGTGCGTCGAGGCACGTTTGGAAGCGCGTCAATGCGAGTGAGCGAGGCGCGCGGCTGTCGAACTCCTGTAACGGTAGGTTGTCGCATCGACTGACGTGCCGAGCAGCTACTCCAACTTGACCTCGACACCACCCCCGAGGCGCAATGCGAGGTTCGCGAGGATTCCACTGACGATGCCAACAGCAAACCCGGCGAGGCCGTACAAGATGCAGACTCCCGCCACCAGCAGGAGCATACCTCCCATGTCAAACTCACCGAGGTGCATGCTCTTGCCGAGAATGGAATTGGCGCCACGCGGTCCGAGCAGAAGCATCACCGTGCTCGTCAGCGCCCCCAGCACGACGCCGACCAACGCATAGAAGGTCCCCAAGCACTTGCCGAGCGAGATGACGCCGACGCCGCGAATTACCGTCATTCCCAATCCTCCCCTCCGCCACAAGCGGGCGGGCCTTTCACCGATTCATCCCTCTAAGCAGCGGACTGAGCGGGCGAAAATCGGAGGCTGCGCCTACTACCCATCATTCAGTCACTGCGTCATGAGGGCATCAAGGTCACCACCGACATTGCGTCAATGCGAGTGAGCGAGGCGCGCACGGCAGAGGCAACATTTTTCCTGACGCAGGGGGCTACACCAGGGGCCTTGCTATTCTTGGAGAACCTCACGACTTCTGGTCTCGACTCACCCTCTTCGCACCGGGGGCTGCTCGGCGGCGATGGGCCTCGGTGGACATGTCCACGAGTGGCCCCGTTTCGCGTGTGAGCGCGAGCAGTAGCTCTCGTTCTTCGTCGAGCTCGCGCTGACCGAGTTGTCGCTGGAAGAGCGAGGCCATCGTCGCGCCGTCGCAAGCTCGAGAGATAAGCACGACACGTTGAGCGTCGAGGCCATCGTGCGCAAGGCGCTGGCTCCAGCGCTCGCCCGCTTCGCGGATTCGGCGCACCACCTCCGGGACTGTGCCGAGAATACCCACGAGGGTGGCGCGCTCGTGCGCGAGCGTACCGTCGGAGAGGTCCTCGAAAGTCGAGCGGATCCACGCGCGCGCAAAACTGCCGGGAGCCGTGTCCGCCGGGTCCAGCGCCCGGTCAACCGCAGCGTCGACTTCCTCCACCAGGTGCTCGACGAGGCCGAGCAGGAGCGCCTCACGCGTGGAGAAGTGGTGCAGCAGTCCGCCCTTGGAGACACCTGCCTCGCGCGCAACGAGGTCCAAGCTCACACCTGCGCCGCGCTCGGAGATGACACGCGCTGCGGTGCTCAGGAGCATGCGCCGGGTACGGGCCGCATCACGTTGTGGTCCAGGCATGCGACTTTCTACCCTCTGAGAGCAACCTACCGTCCAGCCGGTTGATAGCCCACCGTAAGAGACGTTGCTAACGAACCGTCTAGACGGTACGTTATATCATGGAGATTCGCGGTGCCCATGAAGTACCGCCCAAGGAGTGGGATGGGCCACGCCCCTTCCTGCCTGACACGGAGCGGCGAACGCCCTCCGAACCGAGGAGCGCGACAATGGGTTGGTTCTATCTCGTCCTTGCGGGACTGCTTGAGATTGGCTGGCCGTTCGGCCTGAAGGTGGCGCAGCATGCCGAAACCCGTTGGAGCGGGGTTGCCATCGCCGTCGCGTTCATGGGCTTCAGCGGTTTCATGCTCTGGCTCGCCCAGCGCCACATTCCCATCGGGACGGCGTACGCCGTTTGGACTGGCATCGGTGCCGCCGGAACGTTCCTGATCGGGGTGCTGTATTTTGGGGACCCTACGTCCTTCGCCCGATATCTCGGCATCGCGCTGATCGTCGCAGGGGTCGCGACGCTCAAGCTGGCGCACTAAGATCGGCCCCCGATTGAAGGGGGCCCCAGCCCTCTCCTCCGCTGAGCCACCTGAGGACCTCTCGGGCACGACGCAGGTCCGACTCGTGCTCCAGTGGAGTGAGCGCCCCGGCGCGAGCCTCACCTGTTGGAGCAACCTCCAGCGGTGCTCGCGACGCGACCACGCCCCACGGGGGGCTGACGCGGGGCCTGGGGGAGGCAGTGAGCGCCAGGAGGGCTGCGCTCGGGCATCGCCAGGCGAAGCTCCCGTTCCGCGACTCCGCGCTGGCGAAGGGATTCACGGCGGCGATGGAGTTCGTCGTCCCGGTGCCCCATCTGGCACCGCCACACGCACGACAGTGCCGTGGCCGGGCTCGTCGCGAAATGGGTTGATGAGGCGCTCGCGCGCAATCCGGACCTGGAGGCGCGACTGCTGCCGCTGGCGGCCGTGCGCGCATCCAGGGCAACGCCGTCATCATGACGTCCACGACTTCGGCGCCGACCGAGCCGTCGTTCATGCGGGGAGAATGCGTCTGGAGGCCCGCACCTCGTGGCCCTGGAGCCGCGTTTTCGCCGCCGTGGGGCCGTGAGAAAGGGCCCCCAATGGGGACAGCCACGGCATGCCGTCTGCAATCTCGCAAGGCATGAAGCTGAACCGAATGAATGCCCCACGCCGCGCGCCCCTTTCGCCGGGCCCACGAACGCTCCCGATGTCCAGACGTCGCGGCGTACTCGCCCTGGCGCTCTGTCTGGGACTCGGGAGCACCGCGGCCCTGGCGGCCTCTGACGAGCCCCCCGTCGCGAAGGGCACGGTCCTCGTCGAGGGCCCCATCGACACCGTGAACTGGTCGAGTACGGCGAAGCGAATCAACTGCCAAGGCCCCTTCTGTGTGTGGCTCGTGGTCGACGAGCTCGGGCCGTGTTTCTACGGGATCTGCACGAACAAGTTCATGGTGCTGTCGGACCTCAAGGGGAAGTTCCTGGGGGCGTCGCGTTCGCTCGATTCCTGGTCAGCGAGCACCCCGCGACTCATCGACGCGGAGCATGTCGAGATCGTCACCCGGAGCAACCACGAGCCCTTCACTGTCGTCGACAATGGCCTGGATTCGACCCACGTGTCTCGGACTCTCCTGAAGGTCTCTCGGGATGGCACGCGTTTCAGCGAGGTTCCCAGCCAGACGCCGCAGTGGACGAAGACTGGTGTTCAGCACGTGGCCCCGTCCTCCGCCCCGAAGCCCCCCGAGCCACAAGTCGTGAGTGACGAGCTCCTCGCTCGGGCCCGTGCCCTGTGTCCCACGGGCGTGGACTTCAAGCCGGTGGACTACGCCTGTGGGGACGGAACGTGCATTCTCCTGCTCACGGGGTCCGAGTCTGAGCCCGACGCCGGGCACGAGGAGTCCACCGCGAAGCCGGCGTCCGAAATCGAGGGGCCGTTCTGTGGCGTCATGGTGAAGGGAGAGGATGTCCAGTTGGCCTCTCTGGCCGGAGACGCGACCTCGGTCAGGTTGACGCCCAGGAGTTATGTGTTCTCTGGGCCCGTGGGCATGCGCGGCTCGACGGAAGAAATGGAATGGCTCTCCCGGACTCGGCCGGGATACATGTCCTTCACCGACACCGTGGGCGTGGTCGTCAATGGGAGCAATCCCTATCCCGTGAGGTTCGCGGAGTCCGCCGACGCCGCGCTCGCCCTGGCTCCCACGGTCCAGGCTTTCACCCTCGCTCACGTCACCTGGGGACTTGCTGACTGGAAGGGCTCAACCGACCTGGCGTTCGCGTGGCGACTGGCCCGGGCGGGAGAGGCGTTCGCCCTCTTCGCCGAGGTACACGATGACAAGGTGGTTCCCCTCGGGAAAGGCACAGGCCTGCATTCGGACCACCTGGAGCTCACCGTGCCGCGGTATGCCGGCGCTACCTTCAAGGTGAGCGTCCTGCTCGCGGCGGGAGGAAAAATCGAGGCGCGTGACTGGACGGGAGAGGCGAACACGGTGATTCCTTCCATCCAGGGCACCTGGCGCAAGCGTCCGCGTGGCTACGAGGTGACGCTCACCATTCCTGTGGCGGACCTCGGCATCAAGGAATCATTCGTGCCCTCCAACTTCTCGCTCGCGATCTCGGACTCGGATGCACGAGGCAAGCAGGAGACGTTGATGGGGCACGCCGGGACGCTGCGCTTCTGGGCCGAGTACCCGCCGAGCATCGCCGAGTACCGCAGCGCCCCCTGGAACTGACGCGAGTTTCCTTCTTCGAGGGTGGGCTGGGACGCGTCCCGACAGTGGGTTCCGCGATCCCTGGCGTCGCGCGAAGCCCTGGCGCCAAGCGAGGATGACGCCAGGTGTGCCTACCCAAAATCATGGCCGATACCGCTCCGCATCCTTGAAGAACTGCGTGAGCGAGGAGTCCAGCAGCGACTGGCGGGACTGCATGTACCGGCGGGCACGGAGGAAGGGCAGCCAGACGCGTTTGCCAACACGCACCTGGGACTCTTCCATCTTCTCCCGCAGCACCGCCAGAAATAGTAGTCCAGGTCCGTGAGGGACTCGGCCGTCTCCTCCATGATGGATGGCACCTGGGTGTGCAGTGCTGCCACGAGTCCTTCGATCTACCCCCGACTGCATTGGAGTCTCAGCACGCTTGGGGCCCATTCGAAGTACCGTGCATGAAATGACGCGTTCGCTGATACGCGCGTGGCACGGCCCCCAATTTCCGGTAGCCACAGCTCTCACGAGAAGCTTGTTCCTGTCACGACGGGGCACGGCTAAGACTTACCCGGAACACGCACACGTCTGGATTGGCGTGGAAGCGGAAGCATCTGGCGCCCGCGAGGAAGCCCCACGCCGGGTGGAAGTGTAGACACGCTGCGACTGTCCTGGACCGCTGGCCCGTGTCTGCTCACGGCGCCAGGGATACTCCGTTCCACTCGAGGTTCTCCATGCGTTCATTGCGCCGTCTCACTGCCCTGCTGCTCCTGCCGCTCGCCTTTGGCTGTGGTCAGGAAGGTCTCCCCGAAAACGAAGCCGAGTCGCTCTCCGCGCGAGCTGACCCGTTCACCACCAGCCGGGGGACGATCCAGAATGTGTGCGGCAACGCGGACACCACTCCGCAGATCTTCAGCAATACGCTGATGAGCCCCGCGGCCCTCAATGTCGGCGGCGGCGCACCCGCGAATTGGAATCCCGAGAGTGGCCGCATGAGCCGCGGTGGCATCGAATACGTCTCCGCCAATGGCCTCCGCTTCGAGCTCGTTACCGACAAGTGCACGTACATCAGAGAGGTCAAAGTCGGCTCGCGCGTCGTGACGCCGACGTATACCGATGGCTATTGGTATTCCGCCCAGGACGCCTCGTACCAACCCGCGGACCCCAGCCGTTATGGCTACAACTTGTGGATATTCTTCCCCTATCTGGGAGATGGCTCCACGAACCAGGTCACCATCACCGTGGGGCGCACCTTCGGCAGCGGCACCGCGACGTACAGCTTCCCGATGGTGCAAGTCGATAGCGTCGAGGCGAGCTTCGTCCCCGCCCCCATCGGTTTCTCTCGTGCCGATCTATGGAACATGTTCGGCAAGGCGCTCTACACGAAGTTCAATGGCGCTACGAATTCGACCGTCATCAGGTCGTCGGACGGCTCCATGCGCCGCATTTACGGCTACGACCCGAATAGCCTCCAGCTCTCCGTCACCTCGAATGGCGTGGGCTTCTCGTTCAAATTCAAGACGGACCTCAACAATTGGTGCGACCCGACGATTCGCGCCTATGGCACCTTCAAGCTGAATGCGAACTCCTCCGGCATTTCGGTGCAATGGGTGAATGCGCCCCAGGCGAGCCTCGAATGGCCGCTCCGGTGTGTGGCGGTTCAGGTCGTTCCCATTCTCGGCCTCGTTCCTACCCTCATCTACGACATCATCGAGAGCGAGGCGGCGAACAGCATTACTTCCACCATCGAAAGTTCCATCATCGATTCGCTGCCGGAGACGACAAACGTGCAGCTGTTCCTCGATGGCTCGACGACGCGCAGCAACGAGCTGCTCGTCAATCTCAAGCTGCCGGCGCCCTCTATCAAGATCAACGTCCCGTACGACGCGTTCGACATGAACCGGAGCGCGACGCTCTTCCCCTCGGGCGAAAACCTGACGCTGCTCGCGAGCGGCTTGGGCGTGAATGACTACGTCGCCGGTGTGTCGCCCCAGACGACGCTCTACTCGGGCCCCAATGGCGTTCCGCGCTACGGCTCCACCACGTGGCCGAATGCACAGACGTTGAGCCGTGCGACCAACCCCGTTTGGAATGGCCTTCCCATCGCCCGCTTGCTGGCGCGCATGTCGCCGACGGTCCTCTCCACGTCGACGTACCAGTACACGCCGGGCTGCACGTTCAAGGCGAACAACATGTTCGGCCGAGCGTCCGTGCGCTTCGGTGTGAATGACACGGTCACGGATGCGCAGCGCCTTCGCGGCATCTTCGGCGCCGCCCCAGGCTACTCGCTGCGGGTCGTCTTCCTGAACGACCTCAGCACCTCGATCGCGGATAACGCTTCCCGCTGCGGTGTCACGACGTACGGCCCCATCAATGGCTCGGCTTTGCCCGTCCTGGCGAATCCGTAGTTTCCCTGTTGGATGGGAATGCCTGCTCGCGTGACGGCAGGTATTACCGTGCACCTTTGTTGATGGTCGTGTGAGACGCATGAGAGGGAGGGGTGCCCTGTTGAGGCTGAGGGCTCCCTTCATCTAAACCACCGCTCGTGATTCTCGATCGCGGTTGGTGAGCGGGCGGGCGCGTGGGGCGCGAGGAAGAGGCAGGGGCACATCCCGTTCGGCTCTGTGTGCGCAGAAGACCAGGAAGCGGAAAGGCCCCGCCCAGGGACAAAGGTACGCCCCGTCTGTCGCGGCTGCAGCGCCGCTCTCTCATCCTCTGGGGTGAAAGGAGCGGCTGCCCGCTCACCCTGCGGCGGTGCATGGCAGTGGTGGGAGTGTCGCGCGGCCACTCGTGCAGCGAGGTCGCACGTGCGCTGGCGTGCGCCACCTCCACAGTCGTCTCCGCAGTCAATCGCTACCGGACGGGACGGCGTAAAGCCCTGTTGGACCGCAGGGCAGCCAATGGCGAGGCGAAGGTGGATGAGCGCTTCCTCGCCATTCTCTCGCGTGTGCTGGCGGGTACTCCCGAAGAGGTGGGCTGGTGCCGCCCGACGTGGACGCGGGAGTTGCTCGCGCTGGAGATGGAGCGCCGGGGCCTGGCGCGGGTGTCGGTGGCCACCATGGGCCGTGCGCTTGCCACCCTCGGTGCGAGCCTGAAGGCGGCCAAACCCGTCGTGGGCTGTCCTTGGCCGGGCTGGAAGCGGCGCCGGCGTCTATTCGAGCTGCGGTGCCTGGAAGCATATGCCCGGTCCGAGGAGCCGGTCCTCTACGTGGACGAGGTGGACATCCATCTCAACCCGAAGGTGGGGCGCGACTGGTGCCTGCCCGGCCAGCGCCGAGTGGTACTCACGCCAGGCAACAACAAGAAGCGATACCTGGCTGGCGCCCTGGACTCGAAGACGGGCCGCCTCACCTGGGTGGAAGGCAAGTCGAAGGCCAGCTCACTCTTCATCCAACTCCTTTGGCGCATCTGCGGTGAGTACCGTGGCGCCCCACGAATCCACCTCATCTTGGACAACGCCTCCATCCACAGCAGCAAGAAGACGAAGAAGGCGCTCGAGCAACTCGACGGCCGGATTGTCCTCCACTTCCTGCCGCCTTACTGCCCGGACGCCAATCGCATTGAGCGCGTCTGGCTGGACCTCCACGCCAACGTCACCCGCAACCATCGCTGCCGCACCCTCCAGAAGCTGATGCGGCGCGTCCATGCCTACCTGCACGCTCGCAACGCCCAGCGTCGTGCCAGTCCTATCCTCCGCAAGGTTCATCTGCGGCGCGCCGCCTGAGTGCGTGCGAGATTCGTGATCGGGCGTTTAGGGGCTGTCCCTGGTTTCGTGTTCGCAAATCGACCTGGCGGGCCGGTTATCCGGCCCGTCGGGGATGGGTCCCCATCGGAGTTGCTGGCTGGCGCCAGGTATGAGCAACGCGGGCTGTGCGCCGATATGAACTGAGCGATGCCGAGTGGAGCCGCATCGAGCCCCTGCAGTGCTCCAGGAGCGGCCCCCGCTCGAAGCGAGGGGACCGTGACTTCATCAACGGCGACCAGCGACCTCGCCGTCCTGTACGTCACATCCATGCTTCTTTCGCTGCCGTCATCAGGGACAGCCCCTAGTCCTTCTCCTCCTGCAGCTCGTTGAGGAACGCGACGATGGCGTCCACCTGCGCATCGCCGAGCATCTCATCGGTGAAGGCAGGCATGGCGCCCACCCCATGGCGTATCTGCGTACGCATGGCCACCGACGGCAGGGGCTTGTTGTTGATGGCCGGCCCCAGCCCGGCCGCGCCGCCGGGGTGACACTGGTTGCAGTGGCGCATGAAGAGGACTCGGCCCTCCTGCTCCTGCTCGGTGAACTGCCGGGGCGCGCCGAAGGGCGGGGCCCGGCGCGCGGGGCCACAGGCCAGGGTGGTGAAGGCGAGCACGGCGAGCATGGTTGTCCTCATGGCTTCGCCTCCGGGGTTGCGCGAGTCACGCGCCACAGCACGCCCGTCTGCTGGAAGGGACGGATATCTCCCTTGCCCTTCACCAGCATGACGCCGAAGTCGACGATGTAGAGCGCCCTGCCGCTGGGATCGAAGCGCGCGTCGATGGGGCGCTCCAGGCCCGCCTTCCGCAGCCGCGAGGCCGGCCCTCCGCTGCCCTTGTCCTTGTTGGCGACGAAGTCCTCGATGACGCCATTGGACACGTCCACCCGAACGACCTTGAAGCCCACGGGCGCTATCGTTTCGCCCGTGTCCGGGGCCTGGTCTCCGAACTGCGCGACAAAGGCCTCGCCCACGTGGCCGAAGTCCGGGTTGCGGGAGAAGTCGAAGCGGTTGGATGACGAGTGCACGCCGAAGGCGGCCACCGGCTGGGGCGGCGTCCCTGGGGGCTCTTGCAACACGCGCTTGGGCACCTCGCCACCCGGCACCTTGAACCACTCCTGATCCACGGGCTTGCCACCGGCGAAGTCCGGAAAGCCATACCAGCCGCCCGGCTCCACCTCCCACATCCAGTCCGCAACTCCGAAGAGCGGTCGGCTGCCGCGCACGTCGTAGCCGTTCTCGGTGACGTACAGCCGGCCGTTGGGCGCGAACGCCAGGCCGAACGGGTTGCGGAACCCCCAGGCCACCAGCTCCGGTGTGGTGGACCCGGAAGCGAGCCGGAACACCGCGCCACTGCACGGCATACCGCCCTTGATTACCTCCCCCGGCTTCGTCTCCGTGCCAAATGGGACGAAGGCACCCGTGAGCACCTGGCTCGACTGCGAGGCGAGCGGGTTGGCGCTGGGGTAGTTGACGCCGGCCAGCGTGATGTCGCGGCAGGGCACGTCGTGGAAGGCCGGGTTGCGTTTCAGCCACCCCATGCTCGCGTTGTCCGGGCCCACGACGCCGGAGTTCGTCGCCGTGCCCACCCCGAAGTAGAGCGCGCCGTCTGGTCCCACGGCGGGGCCGTTGGTGTGGTGGTCCCCCAGGCCGGGCAGGCTGGAGACGAGCGGCGTCATCAGGCCATCCGGGGTGACGCGGACGATGCGGCCACCGCCCTGTTCACCGCCCTGGGCGACATAGAACGCGCCCTGGTGCCAGGTGACGCCGGTCCACGGCTGATGCTCGCCCTTCGCCACCTCGGTGAGGCGGCCGTCCTTCTCCACCCGAAGCAGCCTGCCCGAGGCGAAGTCCTCGCCGTAGCTGTAGCCGGACTCGGTGACGTAGGGCGTGCCCTCTCCGTCGAAGGCGACGCCGGTGGGGTACGTCAGACCGGTGGCCACGACCTCGATGCGGTAGCCCTCCGGCACGGCCACGTCGAGCGGGTCCACGCGGCGGGGCGGCTTGAAGTCCGCCTTGCCGCCACCCCCGCCTCCGAAGAGGTGGAAGCAGCCGGAGAGCAGCAGCGGTGCGCACGCCACCAGCAGGGGACGCGCAAGGAGCGGGATTCGCATACGCGGCGAGGTGCCTCGGGTGGAGAACGGCGAGGCGCTCGACGCTACGAGCCACCTGCCCCGGCGACAACGCGGGGGCGTGGCAACGGTTGCTTTCGCGACGGCCTCGCGGAGCGGAGTGTCCGCGGTCCGCCATTCTCCCGGCGCGACGAGCCACTGCGGGCCAGCGCGGGGCCTGGAGCGACGTCTTCGCGAAGAGGCGCATCGCCACCAAGGCGGACCAGAAGCGGATTGAACTGCTCGCCACCACCATCGCCGTCTCCAAGGACGACGCCCTGAAGATGATTGACGGCGACCTCCTCGGCTTCGAGGAGGCGCTGGCCGAAGGCCGCGTGCGCGTCGACAACCCCATCGACTTTGGAGGTGGCTTTGGCCGCCCTGCGGGCATTCCATGCGGGGGCATCCACGGCGGAGGAGGCCTCCAAGGACGCCTCCCCCAACTATCGCATGGGAGCCAGCCGAAGATCTGCCTCCCGTCTCCGCTTCAACTCTTGCCTAGCGCCTTGACGAGCTGCTGAGCCGACTTGGGGTCGTCGCAGGAGTTGCCCAGCGGGAACCACCCGCACCCAGCCGGCGGCTGGCCCTGCGGGAACCATTCCTTGTCGCCATTGAACGCGCTGACGTAGGCATTGAGGTGCTGGTAGCCGAGCTGCGCCAGGAACGACGAATCGGCGGTCCACGCCACACCGGTGTTCTTGCTGTCGGTGTAGAGCGCCAGCGGGCCGTCGAACGCGGCGGTCTGCTCGAACTGCACGTAGTGTTGGTTCGCGGCGCTCGCCTGCCGAGCGCCAATCATCTTCCCGACAGGGTCATCGGCCAGGACGTTGAGGCCGTAGATGTTCGTCGGTTTCGTCAGCGCATTCATCGTGCCCGCGTTCCAGGCGTGTGGCACCACGTCCTTGGCATTCCAGATGAAGGTGGCATTGGCTTTGCCAGCCCCGAAAACGCTCTTGAAGTGGTCGAGGAACGCCTGGTTGCCGATCGACGGCCCCGCTGTCGCCAGCAGGTTCACGTGCTGCCAGTTGCTCAGGTTCGTGTCCTGCGTATTCAGCGCCGAATCTGGGTCCATGAGCGCGAGCATCAGCATCGGGGCGAGGGCTCCGCCGAGACTGTGCCCGGTGAACCAGAGCGTGACGGCCTGCTTATTCGGGATGTTCCCCAGGAACGTCCGGATGTCATTGAGAGGCCACTGCATGTTGATGCTGAAGAGGAGTCTCATGAGGCCCTCCCAATCACCCTTCGTCACCTGCATTGGCGAGGAATTGCCGCCCCCCTGCTTGAGCTTCCAGTCCGTCGGATTGATGTCGAGGTCCTCGATCACAAGATCGAAGAGCGACTCCGAGTTCGTCCCAGCCGTGGCCACCACGTAGACCGGGAGAGGATTGTTGCTAGCGTCCAGCTGCTGCGCGACGAACATCCCGTTACTCACCTGAGGGGGGGAGCAGGTCATCCCACGTATAGCACGGGCCCCAGACCACCTTCCATTTCGAGTAGGGAGCATTCAGGCTGTTGATTTGACTCTGCAGGTCCTTCGTGGTCCAGGGACCAACCTTGTTGCCCACAGTGGCCTGGCTCGCCAGCCACGAGAGGGCAAAAACCTGCTTCTGCATAGACGAGGGATTGAACATGCGGTCTCCGGATGAGAAACGGTTTGAGGGCCAAAGCCAACCCTGTGGAGGAACTCCAAGAGATGGCGCCCACGAGACAGCCATGCATGCACTGTGCCTCTACCGTGGATGAGTGTTCTCTGGGAGGGCGCTACTCTGCGCAGCCCTGTCAGAACTCAAGCCTGCGCCGTCGCCCGACGTGTCAGTCCTCTTGTCTGACATGCCAATTCGCCCCACTGACACGTCAGTCCTGAGCAGAAGGGAGGGTGGCCGTGGATGAGAACGAGCACCCACGCGAACGACGGATTCAACTGTCCGTCCGGGTCGCCGCAGTGTCTGCGATGGCTGCCTGGGTTGGGCAAGGGCTCCTGTCCGTCCTAACAGGTTGTTGAAACATCCCCTACCCCCTTTGGGCCGGGCTCTCCTCCTCCAGTCACGGCTCCGCCCCGCTTGAGGGAACTACCGTCCTGCCGTCAGCACTCCATGGCCGCCAGCAGACAGTCACTCCCGCCGCGCCCCCAAGGGGCACACCTCTTCCGCCCCTCACAGCCCTCCGTGCCCCCTGCCCTGCACTCGCCGCACAGCGGGCCTTCTCTCCAGGGTTTCGCGCTGGGCCCATGGTGCCCGTCAGTGCAGCCACGACCCGATGGGTAGCCCTCGCACTGGGACCAGCGGCAAGGCCTCGGCGGGCAGCCCAAGATGCCCAAGCACGTCCTTCACCCCAGTGCCCTTCGACACCACAATCACGCGCCGGAGCCCCCGCAGCCCGGACAGCGGAAGACGTCAAAGTCGAAGGCCCTCTTGAGAAGACCTGCTCAGTCCAACCGGGGCACGCGCTGCTTCCTTGGCGCCGCGCCACGACGGAGCGCAGCGGGAGGGCACTCCCCTTCAGCGAGGACGCTGCGCCTCGAGAAGCCGCTCACGGAAGGACGCGATGTGCTTCCTGGGGCCGCCCAGCTGCTCGGCCCGCTCCAGGAACGAGAGGGCGCGTGTGGGGTTGGGCGGCTCTCCCACCGCCTCGGCAATGCCGCCGTAGAAATACGGATGCCACGTCGTCGCCCCCAGCGCGATGGCCCTCTGTGCAGCGCGGCGGGTCGAGGGGATATCGTCCAGGTGGAAGGCGACGTCGGTGAGGTTCGACCAGATGTCCACGCGATCGCCGCCATAGCGCTTCAGCTCGCCATAGAGGCGCTGCATTTCGGCACGGCGGGGCGCGTCCAGCGTGCGTTCCTGGCGGACGAGGGCCTGCAGCAGCGCGAGTTGGTTGGTGGTGGTGACCTCCAGGGCGAGGGCCTTGCGGAAGTCCCCCTTCTCGAAGAAGACCAGACCCATGCGCCGCTGGACGATGGGGACGGCCGGAGCGCAGCGGGAGAGGGCCGCCACTCCCAGGTGTGTGCCGGGCCCTGGCTGCCCGTCAGTGCACCCACCCCTCTTCAGGCGGGCCTCGCGCCGGGGGCATGTTCTCGCCAACCCTTACAAGGACAAGGTGAAGGTCACTTTCTTCCACGGAGCCAGGCTCCCAGACACCAAGGGGCTCTTCAACGCGGGGCTCGGAGGGGGCAAGTGGTGGGCGTTCGACCTTCGAGAGGGCTGGCATGGGGCCGTCTCGAATGAGGGTGTTCTGTCAGGGCGCGCCTCGAGGTTCATCGGGCTCCCTGGGGAACTGCTTGGCGCCATGCGGAAGAATGACGCCAGGAAGCATGCGGGAGGTCCAGATGTGGATGGCCTGGCCAAGATCGAGCGGTTCGTCGAGCGAGCCGCCCTTGATGTTGAGCGTACCGATGGCACCGCGGCGCTGATGCCAGAGCCTGGAGCCGCACTCGGGACAGAAGGCGCAGTCCAGCGTGTTCCCCGTATCTGTAACCCGGGACCAGAACCTGGGCGTTCCCCGCGTGAGATGCAATGCCGTTCGCGGCACCACGCAGGAGATGCCAAAGGCCGACGCGGACTGTTTGCGGCACTCGGCGCAATGGCAGACGTAGCACCGCAGCGGGCCATGCGACAGCTCATAACGGATTGCACCGCACTGGCAGCCGCCGCGAAGGGGGTTCATTTCTGTCGACATGGTTTGCACGCCCGCGCACTCGACGACGTCTGCTGCCGCGTCCAGGCGGCGGCGACATGGTAGGGCCGCTCCACGCTATCCATGGCGCCGCCTCACCTCCGCGACCGAACCCGCCACCAGTTTCTCGAGCACCCGCCTATCGAGGTCGGCGAGCCGCTTGAAGTACAGACAGGACTTGCCGATCTTGTGCGGCCCGAGTCGGGCCAGCAGGGACTGCTGCCGGTCCTGCTCTGCCGTCACGTAGATCACCAGCTCTCGGCCACGGATCGCGAAACCCACCAGGGGCGCCTCGCCGGAACGTCCGCTTTCGTAGGTGTACCGGTAAGCGCCGAAGCCCACGATGCTGGGGCCCCACATCCTTGGTGGCTCCTGCGTGACCTCCTCAAGCAGGGCGATCAACGCCCGGCCGTCGGCCCGTTGCTGCTCGCTGCCCCGTTCGGCGAGGTATTCGTCCACACTGGCGCCAGTGAACTTCGTCTTGTTCTCGGTCATCAGAGCAGTCCGTGTTCGTGAGCCGTGGCTTCGCTCAACATAGGTCGACGTACTCGGTAGCGGGAAGTCCGGATCCGCGAACGCGCCAATAGGAATCGCGACCTGGGGTGGCCCTCGTGCCGGGGCCCACCTCGCACACGCCGTGGGGGCAAGCCCAGGTGCTCCAGAATCGCCCGCACCCCGGGGAGCCCCTTCATGTTGCCCGCTGCCTCAGGCCCCGCGCTCGCCTCCTCCGCACCGCTTGAGGGAGCGGCGACCGTGTTCGCAGGGTGGTGACGCTGGACTCGATGCACAGCGACGACTTCACGAAGATGCAGCAGAAAGGCTTCACGAGCCAGCTCACGAAGCTGGACTCTCGCTTCGCGTGAATCGAATGCCGCGGCGAGCGAGCATCGCTCGCCGTCAGGCACTCGCGCGAACGAGCGGTGTGCAGCGGGCGAGCCCGTTCGTGAACGCTGGCCGAAGCAGCGCGAGCGCCGGTAGCACGGGAGAACACGAGCCTGGCGGGCAAGAACCATCCCAACACCACCTCATCTACCGCCTCGGCCTGAGCTTCCGCAGGTGTCCTCGCCCAACCTGTGCGTCCCTGATTCCCCCTCGCATCACAGAGCCCCACGTCGAGCCCCCTCGAAGCGTGGGCTCAATAGGAGTCAGAAAAGCGGTCCTTCGATGTCCACCTTCAGCTCACCGCGGTTGGCGGCGACGATGAGTTGCCTGACGAGGGCCTCTCGCTCGGCGGGCCTGAGCTGGGACATGAGCGCCTGGAGCCGACTCCGGTCCTCCGCCGACCACGAGCGCCGCGCGAGACCACTCAGGATGACGTGCTCCGCCTCGCCATACTCAGGGCTGGGATTCGCGGTTGCCGCCTCGTCGGAGGGCTCCTCCTCCTTCTGAGAGGCGGGCTCCTCGGTCGCAGCAGGAACGAGCCCCACCGGAGGAGGGGGGGCCATCGATGCAGCACGCAGTTCCTCGCGCACAACGGCGCGGATGGCATCGACGTCGATGGCTGCCCTCGACGACTCCGTGAGGGGAGCACCGGCTGATGGTATCTGGGCCCGCACAACGGGAGCAGCGGGAGGCGCGAGCGCAAGCCACATCCCGCCTGCGCCCACGAGGATTCCCGCCGAGGCGGCCAGGACCAGACGGAGGCTCATGTGGATTCCTACGGGAGGTTGTAGGTGAAGTTGCCCCGGTTTCGTGGCTCTCCCGCACTTCGTGTGGTTCCCCTCGAAGGCGAAAGGGAGACACGGCGAGCTGCCGACCAGACTCATCCAGCAGGGAAGTCTGGTCGTGGGTCTGTCGTCATCCACGCCCCACTGACGCGCCCCTCGGTGAGCGAGCGGCAGAACGGCCATTCGCGCAGCTTCCTCCTCCGGACACCCGCCACACAAAGTGCGGGAGAGCCGCGGAACCGGGGCAACTTCAGCGGGCTGGAGAGCGTCTCTCCCTGCAGCTCCCGGCCGCCCAGACAGCGCGATGCCGAAGGCTGGTTTCGGAGCTACGGTCACTGAGTTCCATGCAACCGAGCCACGCGAGAATGGCGCCCTCCATGGGCTCAACGAAACTGAAGTAACCCCACTGCGCGCTTCCTTCGCCGCCATTGAGCCCCCCGGCACCATCAACCTGCCGAAGAACCACGACTGCCCGCTGGCCGTCTGGTGCGCACTGGCCTGGTCAGCGATGCGCCGACTGGGGGCGCGGCGAGCTCTTACGAGCAGCCCGGAAGAAGTGTTCGACGGAGCCATTCGTTCCGCAGCATCATCGGGCATGCCCCTCATCCCATCGTCCGCTTCCTATGCATTACCCCGTCTGGCCTTGTTTCGCCGCGGCTGCAGCCTTGCCACCCTGCTCGTGTTGACTGCTTGTGGCTCCGAGAAGCCTTCGCCGCCCAGGTGCGCGGGGGCCAACCCGGACGCCTCTCCTTCCTCCTCCGAGTCGGGTGCTTCGCCGCTCTGCGAAAGCCCGCGCTGGGAGACCGTCGAGCAACAGGGAGACCTCCCGCCCGCGCGCTGGGAGGCCAGTGCCTCGTTCGCTCGCACGAGCGATGCATCGGCCATCATCTACCGCTTCGGCGGCCAGAGCGGGAACTTCCCGAACGACTTCACCGTCAACGACTTCCATGCCTTCGACATCGCTACGGCCACCTGGAGGAAACTGGCCTCGCCGCCGCCCCCCTCCGCACGCGCCGAGACCCTGATGATTCCCGGTCCGTGCGACGGCTGCGTGAGCATCGTGGGAGGGCGGGGCCGGTTCCGGACTGGCTCGGACTTGATGTTCCCCGAGATGTGGACCTACCACGTCCAGCGCCAGCACTGGGAGCAGGTCTCCTCCGAGAGCCTGGGAGACCCGTTCGCAGTGCGCCGCTCCTCCGCCCTGGTAGTGGAAGTGCCGCGGGCGGGCCAGCCCGGCAAGAAGACCTATTATGCGTTTGGCGGCTTGGGCAACACGCTTCCACGGTTCGCCACGACGTCCACCGGTCTTCGCAACGATGTCGCCATCCATGACGAGGACACGGGCTGGAGGCTCGTCACAACAGCCGGTGAGAAGCCCGCGCCTCGCGCCTGGGCCGCCGGCGGGTACGATCCGGACAACCACTCGCTGCTCGTCTTCGGTGGCTACCGCCTCGGAGTGGATCAAGGCCCCGAGACGCCGGCCGAGGAACTCTTCGGTCCGACGAACTACGAGAACGACCTCTGGTCGCTGAGCCTCGAGACGCTCACGTGGACCCGGCTCCAGCCGGCGGGCCCCCTGCCTTCGCCGCGAGACAACGCGGTGGCATTCTTCGACACCGCCCATGGCGGGCTGGCAGTCATCGGTGGGCAGCGCTTCGACGGCCTCTCCAGCGAGCTGTGGTTCTACTCAGTGAAGGACAACCGATGGACTGAGGTGGCCCTCCACTCCGGCTCTCCCATCCCCCCGGGCCGCGTCGGAGGCATCTCCTTCGTGCGGGAGACGCCCACCGCCTACGAGCTGTACCTGAACGGAGGGGCCACGTCCGACGGCGGCGCGAGCGAGTTCCTCGACGATCTCTGGAAGCTGATCTGGCCGAAGAGCTGAGTGAGTGTCACCCTGTGCCTACCCAAAATTCGGTCGCTGCGTCATGAGTGCGTCAAGGCTGCGTCAAAACGCGCGTCATGACGGTGAGCGATGCGCACGACGAGCCGCCAGGCTCTCTCTCCTGCTTGATAGAGGTCGGAATTACGCCCGGACGAGACGTCGCAACGCCTCTCGGCCTGCCTGTGGGATAACACACCCTGCCGTGCACCTCACACCTCTCGGGCGCATCCTTACCGAGCGACAGGTGCGTCCGGCTCGCATTTCTGCCACGGACACTGTGCCGCATTCGGCGCCTCGCGAATCCCCAAATGGGTAAGCGTGGCGCGAACGCCCTCGGAGTAGAGCTTGTCCCTATCTCGGTGCAAGTACCTCGGAGCGCCGGCCCAGGGAGAGGCCTCTCGCAACTGCTGCTTCGTCCATTCCTCCGTCGGGTGCGCTGCCACATTGAGGTGGAGGATTCGCCTGCTCCGGTGACTCACAACAACAAATCCCAACAGCATTCCAAACGTCGCAATCGGAATGACAAAGAAGTCCACCCCTGCGGACTCCGCCAGATGCAAGCGCAAGAAGTTCCGCCATGTTGGTGATGGCTTCGGCGCTCCCCTCCCTGACCTGGGCGTGTAACGAGCGACCGTTGTCTGGCCTACCTCCCTCCCCAGCTTCAGCAACTCTTCGTGAATGCGTGGGGCCCCCCCTTGTCGGGTTGGCTTCGGCCATGCGCCGAATCAACGCGCGCAGTTCCGGAGTTACCCGAGGCCGCCCCGCCCGACTCCGGGACTTCCAGCGCCAGAAGAGCCGAAAGCCCATCCGATGCCACTTCACGACTGTCGCCGGCTGCACCAGGCACATTGGCCTCCGCCCCCCGGCCAGAGGCGTTGGAGAACAACCCAGAAGAGGCGGTCGCCCCGGGCAAGCCGCGGGGATGGACGCTTCTCACGGAAGACCGCGAGCTGCTGGCAAAGAGAGCCAGGTTCTCCAGCACCAACTCCGAACGGCTCCGCAGGGGCGAGCGTATCGCCTCAACAAGCGCCTTTTCTGTCAGTGAGCGAGGCGCGCACGGCCAATGCGACAACTTCCCTGACACAGAGGGCGAGGCTGCACAGTCCTCAGATGAACGCCACGCGTGTCGGACGGGTGAACGCACGGCTTCGCGTTGTTGGACCCACGCAGCGAGTGTGAGAAACCTTGCCCCATGGCGGACCTGCGCAAGTCAGACGCGACCGTTTCCGAGGGGCTGGACCGCCGTCGATTCCTGACGTGGGTCATGGCCTCTCCCACGTTGATGATTGCCGCCCGGCTGGGGCTCGACGTGCCCGAGGCCGATGCGGCGGACCGCCCGGAAGAGGCGACAACGGCGCTGAGCCTCTATCTCGCTGTCCAGGCGGATGGGCGCGTCGTCACCACCCTGCCTCGCACGGAGATGGGCCAGGGCATCACCACCGCCGTGGCCATGCTCGTCGCCGAGGAACTCGACATGGCGCTCGACCGGGTCGACGTGCGCAGCGCCGACGCGGACCCCCGCTGGGTCATCCAGCTCACCGGCCTGTCGTCGACGATGCGCTTCCTCACGGGCCCCCTTCGCGCCGCAGCGGCGGAGGCCCGGGCACGGCTGGTCACTGCCGCGGCGCTGCGCTGGCGCGTCCTGGCCCACACCCTCGCCACCTCGCACGGCGTGGTGAGCGCACCCGACGGGCGGCGGGCCGGCTATGGTGAGCTGGCGGAGGACGCCACTCGCGTGCTGCTCCCCGCGGTCTCCAGCCAGCCCAGGCCCGTGAGCCGGTTCAAGCTGGTGGGCCAGCCCACCGGACGCATCGACGCGAGGGACATCGTCACGGGCGCCACGCGCTATGCCCTGGACCTGGACATCCCCGAGGCGCTGCCGACGGTGGTGGCCCGGCCCCCAACGCTGCGCGGCACCGTCCAGTCCGTCGACGATGCCTCGGCGCGGACGATGCCCGGCGTGGTGGAAGTGGTGCCACTGGGCA
Source organism: Myxococcus sp. AB056 (assembly GCF_006547365.1). Lineage (NCBI taxonomy): Bacteria > Pseudomonadati > Myxococcota > Myxococcia > Myxococcales > Myxococcaceae > Myxococcus > Myxococcus sp. AB056. The sequence goes on from NZ_VHLB01000005.1 coordinate 48,197, forward strand.
CTGGCGTGGCGGTGGTGGCCCGGACCTTCGGACAGGCGCTCGCGGCGCGCGCGGCGCTGCGCATCACCTGGACGCCCGGCCCTGCCAGCGCGCTGTCGGACGCGGACATCCGGACCCGCCTGCGCGACGGCATCGGCCCAAGGCCCCTGCCGCCGCTGTTCACCGCACGGACGATTGAGGGACGCTTCGACTTCCCCTACCTGGCGCACGCGACCATGGAGACGCAGAGCTGCCTGGCCCGCGTGCAAGGTGGGCAGGCGGAGGTCTGGCTGGGGGCGCAGGACCCCAAATACGCGCAGCGCGAGGTGGCCCGGGCGCTCGGCTGGGAGCTCACGCCGTGGCGAGTGACGGTGCACATCGTTCGGGCCGGTGGCGGCTTCGGCCGCAGGTTCTTCACCGAGGCCGCGGTGGAGGCCGCGCTCGTCTCACGGGCCATCGGCAGACCGGTGAAGTTGATGTGGAGCCGCGACGATGACATGCGCCACGGCCACTTCCGCCCCGCCAGCCACCACCGCATCCTCGCCTACCTGGGCCCGGGCGGGCGCGTCCTGGGCTGGCATCACCGCGCCGCCATTCCCACCGTGGAGTTCCCCCACGGCTTCGGTGACGCCCTCACCGCGCTGGCCGGCGAGGTCCTGCCCGAGGTGACCAGCGCGGTCTTCTTCGCGCTCTCCCAGAAGCTCCCATACGGATTCGGATGGGTGAGTCAGGAGCTGCGCGACGTGGCGATTCCGATTCCCACCGCGTCGTTCCGCTCGGTGTTCACCAGCCAGGTGGGCGTGTCCAACGAGGTCTTCGTCGACGAACTGGCCCGCGAGCTCCAGGTGGACCCCGTCACGCTGCGACGCGAGCGGCTCACTTCGAATCGCCTCAAGGCGGTGCTGGACAAGGTCGCCACGGAGGGACAGTGGGGCCGAAGCCTGCCACCCGGTGTCGCCCAGGGGGTCGCCGTCCTCGAGGAGTGGGACAGCGCCATCGCCCACCTCATCGAAGTCGACGTCACCGGAGGGACGCCTCGAGTGCTGCGCATCGTCATCGCCGCGGATGTCGGCCTGCCCATCAACCCCAAGGGCATCGAGGCCCAACTCCAGGGCGCGGCGGTGGACGCGATGTCCACCACGCTGAGCGCGGGAATCCACATCGACGCGGGCACCGTGCGCGAGGGCAGCTTCGCGGACTATCGCTGGATGCGCATGAAGCACGTCCCGTCCGACATCCAGGTGCACCTGGTCCGCTCGGATGACCGGGTGGGCGGCGTGGGCGAGCTCGGCTATCCCAGCGCAGCGGCGGCCCTGACCAACGCCATTGCCCGGGCGCGAGGCTCGATGCCCACCCGCTTTCCCATCCTCGACGAGGGAGTCTGAGCATGGCGGCACATCAGTTCATCCTCAATGGCCAGACGGTGTCAGTGGAGGCGCCCGAGGACCTGTCGCTGCTGTGGGTGCTGCGCGACGTGCTGGGCGTGACGGGCCCGAAGTACGGCTGCGGCGTGGGCGTGTGCGGCGCGTGCACCAGCCACCTGGACGGCGAGGCCTTCCGCCCCTGCATCCACCCGGTGGGTGGGCTGTCTGGCCGCGAGGTGGTCACCATCGAGGGCCTGGGCGCCCAGGGCCTGCATCCCGTGCAACAGGCGTGGATGGACGAGGACGTGGCCCAGTGCGGCTTCTGCCAGCCGGGGCAGATCATGGCCGCCGTGGCGCTGCTCAAGAAGAACGCCCAGCCCTCTGACGCGGACATCGACGCGGCGATGAGCGACAACATCTGCCGCTGTGGAACCTATGTCCGCATCCGGGCCGCCATCAAGCGCGCCGCCCTGCTGCTGCGAAGCGGCGCGGGCGGCAGGTGATACCGAGAAGGCCAGGGCGCCCACACGGATGTGCCCCGCCGAAAAGCCATGCGAGAGGCGCTCTCGACCCTGCAGCCGCAGGGCGCAGCGGCTGGGTTCGCGCACTGCGGCGCCCTGCCTCAATCGCGATGCACGCCGTGTCAGATATTGATGCGGGAGCTGACGGTGCGGATGTCCATCCCCAACGCGGAGAACTCGGCGGCGTGGGCGCGCAGGCACTCCACGAAGCGGGGATGCACGTCCGCCTCCTCGTTCGCCAGCAGGAAGCCGTAGCTCGTCTTCGAGAGCATCCACGAAATCCACAGCATCTCCGTGGCCTCCTCCGGAGGCGGCGCGACGTCATGGTCCGCCTCCGTCGACAGCGCGCCCGCCTTGCCCCAGCGCAGGCCCAGGCACGCATAGAGCACCTCGCCCGCGTCGTCCCATTGGAGGTTGTTGGCCCAGGCATGGCGGAACGTCGCGAAGTAGATGACGTACCGGCACAACTGCTTGAGCGCCTCCATCTCTCCGGGCTGGGGCGTGTCCGTCTGGGTCACCGCGCTGACGGCCTTGGCGTGGGTCGCGGCGACCTTCGCGTCCAGGTCCATGCGCTCGGAGCGCACGAACCACGGCGCCGCCTTTCCCGGCACCGTCGCGCGCAGGTAGCGGCATACGAAGGCGGGCGCCGAGTGCGCCACCAGGTCGTCCGAGAAGCGCCGCACCTCGCTCCACTGCGCCTCCAACGCCGCGCCGTGCTCCGCGAAGAAGGCATCCACGTGCTCCCCGACCAGCCGCCAGAACAGGCCCGCCGCGCGTGCGTAGCGGTGCGACTCGCAGATGGGCGGCGCGGGCGCGAAGCCCTTCCAGTCGTAGCTGCCCATCAGGTGCAACAGCCGCGTCTCCACGCTGCGCTCGGTGAGCGCGCTGGCGCGGGTGATGTAGCCGGTGGGTCCCACGAGGAAGCCGTTGGCGGAGTGGTTGATGAGGACCACCTCCCGCAGGTGCGGCATGAGCAGCCAGCGCAGCGGACTGCGGCGCAGATTGCGGTGCGCGGCGATGGCGTACTGCTCCACGTTGAAGTGGCACTGCCCCAGGTGGTTGCCCAGCTCCGTCTCCAGCGTCGCGCTCACCCGCGCCATCCGCTTGGCGGCCTCCCAGTCCTCGCCGTCCGCGGGCGTGTAGCTCCGCCGCGTCACAGGAGAGCCCGGCGCCGTCGCGCCCGGCTCGCGCATGCCCAGGATGATGCGCACCGGCAACAGCCGCCCCTCCACCAGCCGCAGCCGCACGTCCACGTCCGGCAGGCAGTGGACGCCGTCCTGCTCGTAGGCGTTCCACGGGAAGTAGAGCCGGAACGCCTCCGGGTCGCCGGGGGCCTCCGGGTCTCCATCCATGAGGGTGGAGAACATGCCGTTGAGCAGCCGCTCTCCGAAGAAGGCGTCGGTGCGCGTGGAGCCCGGCGACTCGCGCTCCATCCGCACCGTCATCGCCTCCGGATAGTCCGCCTGAATCCTGTCCAGGCTCGGCGCCTGTCCCAGCCGTCCCTGGAGCAGGTGGCGGCGCTTGACGAGCTCGATGGGCGCCACCGACTTCAGCATCGCCAGCGCGCGTCCCGGCGCGTAGGCCGTGGGCGGAGTCCCCTCCTCCGTGACAAGCAACCGGGCCAGCGGCGTCGTGGGGTCGTACTCCCAGTAAGGCAGCCGCAGCGTGCCGAAGTCGTAGTGGAGCCCACCATGGTCATCCGGCCCCTTCTCAGAGCCGATGCGGCGCCATGCCTCCACCACCCGCCCATCCGGGCGGAAGCTGTGCTGGGGCTCGAAGAAGCGAACCTCCAGGTCGGGCAGGTCATTCACGCCCGCGTCGGCCGGGTCATAGCGAATGGAAAAACATCCATCCGAGTCCGTGAACCCCTCCCCCAGGAAGTCATCCGGCGTGCCGAAGTCCCGGTCCCACAGCTCCACCTTGATGTGATGCAGGGGAATGGGGCCCTGGGGCCCGTCCTGCTCGAAGACCAGCCGCCCGACCGCGACGGCTGGCAGCGTGCTGGGCTCCCTCGCGGGACGGACAGCCCGGACGCGCGGTGCGAGCTCGCGGCTGATGGCCAGACGCTCCTCGAGCGCGAGCCCCGAGTACCACCGGGACAGCTCCTCCACGTCGAGCACCTCGTTGCTTCTGCTCTCGCGTCCTTTGCCCCCGAGAGCGCCCATCCATCGGCGCAGCCCTGCGAACATCATCCCCGTCCCCATGCCGCGGGCGCGCCCGTCCCAACGTCTGTCATCAGCTCCACCTCTCCGGGTCACACTCGCGCTCACGTCAGACGCTAGTTCAATGCGTTCCTGCGCTGAGCGACGCCGGCGTCATTCCCTGGGGAGGATACCATGGCTTGAGGTCCTACTTTTCTCGTTCTACGGTCTGCGCCCGCTACACAGAGGGTTCCATGACTGTCGAGTACAAACTCACGATTCGAACGGGCACGAAGCTCGGCGCGGGGACGGATGCGAACATCTCCATCGTCCTCGTGGGCACGCGAGGACAGAGCGCCCCCTGCGTGCTGGACAAGCACTTCCACAACGACTTCGAGGCGGGTGCGGAGGACGAATACGCCCTCTCCGCCGAGGACCTCGGTGACCTGGTCCTGTTGCGCTTCAGCAACGCGGGCGGCGTGGCTTCCGACTGGCTGCTCGACTGGGCAACCGTCACGGCCGGAGAGAAGCAGTGGCGCTTCCCTCTCTACCGGTGGGTGCTGGGTGGCACCACGGTCGACGTGCTGGAGGGGAGCGCGAAGCTCGCTTGCCAGGCAGGCAGCGAGCGCGAGTCCACGGCGCGGCGCGAGCTGCTCGAAGCCCGCCAGCGGATGTACCCGTGGCGCGCGCCTGAGATGACCGAGGGGCTTCCCGGCGCGCTCGACCTCAGCGAGGGGAGGCCCCTGCCGAAGGACGAGCTCTACCGGGGCCTGACGGAGGGCAGCTACGAAGTGGTCATCGCCAAGACGCTGGCGGCCATCAAGCTGAACCTGCCCATGCTGACCCGCGCCTGGAACGGGCTGGTGGACATCTTCGACTTCTTCAAGCACCTGGAGGTGCCCCAGCTCGCCCAGCGCTGGAAGGACGACCTCGAGTTCGCGCGACAGGCCATCCAGGGCATCGCCCCCCTCCACATCACGCTCATCCCCAGTCTGCCGGAGGGCATGCCGCTCACCGACGACGACGTCCGGGGCCTCTTGTCGCCCGGCACCACGCTGGCCAGGGCGCTCGACACCAAGCGCATCTTCCTGCTCGACTTCGAAATCCTCGACGACATCAGGATGTACCGGAAGGTCGGCGAGGACGGCGTCGAGGAGCGGCGCTGGGCCCCCGCGGCGCGCTGCCTGCTGTACCTGGATGACCAGCATCAACTGCGGCCCCTGGCCATCCAGCTCGGACGCGACGCCCAGAAGGACCCCGTCTTCACGCCGAACGACGACGCGTACGACTGGCTCGCCGCGAAAATCTACCTCCGGTGCAGCGAGGGCAACGCGCACCAGATGGTGACGCACGCGCTGCGCACACACTTCGTGGCGGAGCCGTTCGTCGTGGCGACGATGCGCAACCTGCCGGACCCGCACCCCGTCTACAAGCTGCTGCGGCGGCACTTCCGCTACACGCTCGCCATCAACGAGGGCGCACGCAAGGGCCTGCTCGACGCGGGCGGGGTGTTCGACGACTTCATCGCGACGGGCGGCCCCGACAAGGGCCACCTCCAACTGGGCAAGAAGGGCTTCCAGCGCTGGACGCTGGCGGACAACAAGCCCCGTCAGGACCTCGAGCGCCGGGGGGTGCTGGACCCGGCCGTGCTCCCCAACTACCCGTACCGCGACGACGCCCTGCCCTTGTGGGACGCGCTCGAGGAGTACGTCGGCGGCGTCCTCAGGCACTTCTACCGGACCGATGCCGACCTCGAGGCCGACACCGAGATGCAGCAATGGTGGAAGGACCTCACCGAGCGCGGGCTGCCCGTGGACAAGCTGCCCTGCCGGGAGCTGCGCCGCGTCGACGACCTGGTCGACATCCTCACCACCGTCGTCTTCACGGTCAGCGTGCAGCATGCGGCGGTGAACTACCTGCAATACGAGCACTACGCCTTCGTACCGAATGCGCCCCTGAGCATGCGCCGGGAGCCCCCCCGGCAGAAGGGGACGCTGCGTGCCGAGGACATCCCCGAGATGATTCCCACCAAGTCCCAGATGCTCTGGCAGGTCGCCATCGGCCGGGCGCTCTCCAGCTTCGGAGACGACGAGGAGTACCTGCTGCACGAGGGCGGCTGGCGCGAGGAGTACTTCCACGAGCCGGAGCTGGTGGCCATCCGCCAGCGGTTCCAGGAGCGCCTGCGTGCCCAGCGCGAGGCGGTGGAGGCGCGCAACGCGGGCGCCGAGGTGCCCTACACCGTCCTGCGTCCCGACCGGATTCCCTGCGGCATCACCGTCTGAGCCCCTGGAGACACACGCTCATGCCCAACCTGCTCTCTCGAGGTCTCTTCAGCCTGTTCTTCGGTGGCCGGCGCAAGCCCCTGGCCAGCCTGCCGGGCCCCCCGCCGGGGATTCTGGGCAACATCGGAGACTTCCTCGGCGCCCAGCCGTGGGACGTCTGCGCCCGCTACGCGCGCACCTACGGCCCCGTCGCCGTCACCTGGCTGGGGCCCAGCCCGGCGCTGGTGCTCAATGACCCCACCCTCATCCACGAGGTGCTGGAGACGCGCCGACTGGAGTTCGAGAAGGGCAACATCGGCGACCAGATTCGCCACTCCGTCACGGACGACACGCCCTTCATCGCCCAGCAGGGCGAGGACTGGGCTCGCAAGCACGCCATGGATCCGCTGGCCCAGCCGTGGACTCCCGCCTGGCAAGCGGCCCAGGTGGAGCCCCTGCGCGCGGCCATCCTCGAGTCGGTGGAGGCGCTGCTCCAGCAGCCCTCCATCGACCTGACGCCCACGCTGCGCCAGCTGACGTTCGACGCGTTCTGCGTGGCCACGGTGGGCGAGAAGCTGCCCACGTCCGTGTACGACGACTTCATGCTCCTGGCGGCGGCGGCCGACGCGCGCATCCAGGCGAAGCTGCCGTTGAAGTTCGTCTCACCGCCCAAGGGTTTCGCAGATGCGAAGGAGCGCTTCTACGGCCTGTTCCTGGAGAAGGTTCGCGCGGCGCGGAAGGACCCGGCGCCGCACCGCGTGGACCTGATGTCGTGGACGCTGCGCGAGATGCCCCAGCTCGATGATGTGGTGCACGCGAACCTGCTCGGCGGGTTCTTCTTCGGCGGCGTGTTCTCCTCGAGCACCACCCTGGTGGGCGCCTTCCATCAGCTGAACAAGTACCCCGCCACCGAGGAGCGGCTGGCGCTGGAGTCCGCCGCGCTGGCGCAGGGGCCGCTCACCCTGGAGCGCCTGAAGGACGCGCCCTGGGGCGAGGCCGTGGCCTACGAGGCGCTGAGAATCCTGCCCGCAGTGCGCATCTTCCTGCGCCGCACGCCGCCCACGCCGACGCGGCTGGCGGAAGTCACGCTGCCGCCGGGTACGACGCTCATGATTTCCAACCAGCACCTGCACCGGGACCCGAGCCACTGGACGGACCCGGAGACGTTCGCCCCGGAGCGCTGGCTCGACGGGGGCGCGGCCCGGAATCCGCACGGCAGCGGCCACTTCTTCCCCTTCGGCCGGGGTCCTCGCGCCTGCGTGGCCGGGGACTTCGCCCTGGTGTACCTGCGCACGGCCCTGGCCACCGTCTCCGCCCGCGCGCGCATCCACGTCGACTCGACGGAGCCCTTCGAGGAGGGCTTCTTCTTCGGCGTGGTGCGGCCCCAGGGTGTCACGGGCAAGCTCGTCCCGCGCCAGGGGCAGACCCTTCACCCTCCCACGGGAGCCCCTCCTCCCCCTGCAGTGGAATCCGCATGACCTTGTTCCGACATCCCCGAGACCGCATCCCCGTCCTGCTGTTCACCCTGGTGTTCGCCCTGGACCTGACGGTCTTCTTCACGGCGCGAAGCTGGTGGTTCCCCATCCTCTGGCTCGCCCTGGGAGTGATTCCCAAGGGGTGGATCAGCGCGTGGAACCACCACCACCAGCACGTGCCCATGTTCCGTCATGCGCTGCCCAACCGACTCCTGGAGGTCATCTTCGGCTTCCAGACGGGCGTGACGTCCCATGCGTGGTTCCTGCACCACGTGCTGGGCCACCACCGCAACTACCTGGACCAGACCCAGGACGAATCGGCATGGAAGCGCCGCGACGGGTCCACCATGGGCGAGGTGGAGTACTCCGTCTTCAACGCGCTCGTCGCCTATCCCCGCGCCTTCCGCGTGGGCCGCTCATATCCCAAGGTGATGCGCGTCTTCCTGGCCATGGGCGCGCTCCAGGTGGCACTGCTCGGCGTGCTGTTCTGGCACGACTGGTACAACGCCCTCTGGGTGTTCCTGCTGCCCATGGTGGCGTCGCTCTACGTCACCGTCTGGGCCACCTACTTCCACCACGTGGGGCTGGAGGCGACGGAGCACACCCACGCCTCGTACAACATCCTGCACAAGGGCTACAACCTGATGACCGGCAACCTGGGCTACCACACCGCGCACCACGCGAAGCACGGGCTGCACTGGTCTCAACTGCCCGAGCTTCACGCGCAGCTCGCCCAGGACATTCCGGCCACGCACTACCGGCAGCCGGGCATCCCCTTCGTGTGGACCAACCCGGAGGCGAAAATCGAACCGGCCGAGGCGGAGTTCGGCGCCATCACCCAGTAATAGGCGGACGCAGGACGTCGTGTACGGGGTGCGAGCGAGCGACAAACTGTCGCAGCTCCCACTGGAAAGGCACCGCGCCAGCAAAGAAATCCAAGGGCTTCTCCACGGCACGACACTTGCCATGGGCTTTCACACCAAAGGAGCCCTGCCATGTCCATGAGGCAATCTGGGATTCGTGCCGCCACTCTGTTGACTGTCTTTCTTTCCGGGGGGACTGCCTGGAGCGAGGAAGTCCGACTCACGATCAACGACTCGCCCCAGCCGCTCGCCACCGCCGCGAAGCGGCTGGAGACGCGAGAGGGTTGGGGCATCACCTACGAAGAACCGCTGGAGGCGCTTCCGGCAGCGAGCCCCCTCGACCTGACCTACACCGTGACGGAGGCGACCCGAGCGGACTTGAAGCTTCAGGAGGAGGTGCTGACGCGACTCCTTGCCCAACAGGCGGGAAAGAATGCCCCACGCTTCCGCCTGGTGCGTGCCGGGGGGCTCTGGCACATCACGCCCGTGCAGGGCTCTCCCCTGGACACTCCCATCACAATGTCTCGTCAGGAGCGTTCCCTGGGAGAGGTCCTCCGGGCCCTCTGCGCCGAGGTCACCCGACAGAGCGGGACACGCGTCGAACTGGGGAGCACGCCCGGACTCCAGTTGGAGACCCCCATTGCCGTGGATGCTGTCACCCAGGAGCCCGCGCGCACCGTCCTGGCACGGGTGCTCAACAGCACCAACCGGCGCACCGTGTGGACCCTGAGTGGGCAGGGGGCGAAAGCCGGATACCTGCTCTCACTCCACCGGGTCTTTCGCATCGCTGGCGGCACGCTACCGCCCCCTACACCTGCGCCCAGCGAGAATGTCCCCGCTCCGAAACGAAGCGCTTCGGGCGGGTGACCGCGTCCGTCTCTCAGCACGCATCGTCAGGTTGAGGGGGCACAGACCTGGTCCACCCCCACAACTCCAGGCCAACCGCTGTGCCTATTCCACGTTCGGTCGCTGCGTCAGCTCAGGGTTGAGATTTCGCAGTGCGGAACTCGCGAAGTGACGTCATCGTGAGCCCTCGGTGCGGATGGAGGCGCCTTGGCGGTGCCCGGACCGAAGCGAGCCTCGAGCGTCTCGGCCATTGGAGCCGGGTGATACCCAACTCCCGGTAATGGGGGCTGATTCGGACACACGTCCCAGTCCGCCTGAATTATTCAACCAGCCCGGTCAGTCGCCCCCTCGACGCGTGCTTGCACGTCAGCAGTAAAACGCCAACAAGCATGCTGGGCGGAAACAAAACGATATCGGCTCAGATAATTCCTTCCGGATGCGCGCGGGCCCCTTGCCGGTCACCGGGTGCTTGAGCGACGCCAGCACAGACACTCGCTTTTTCTCGTATCTCTGAACCACCTCGATTCGACAAAGCGATTGTCGCGCCCTGAGGCCAATCGCTCGCGGCGGTTCCACTGCCTGGGCGGGCCACAGACCGTGACAAAGCGAGCCGCAGTCTTAACGACCTCTCCCCATCCCCACTGGAGGTTTTGATGTCTCCCGAGTCCCGCAACCCTCGCCAACTCTCCCGGCGCTCCCTTCTGCGTGCCGGCAGTGCCGCGGCCGGCTTCGCCGCATTTGGCGGGTCTGGCCTGCTGATTGGCACCGCCCACGCCGCAGAGACAATCATCAACCCATTCGCTGGCTACTCCATCTCGGATGGGTGGTGGGACCACGTCAACCGCGGCTCCCTGGGCGGCATCGACTACGTGATGGGCGTTGGTACGCCGCTCCCGGCCTGCGCGTCGGGTCAGCTCCTGATCGACTGGAACAACGGCACGGGCGGATACACCGCGACCGTCGTGATGGCCAACGGCATGAGGAGCCAGTACCTCCACCTGTCCGGCTTCAACGGCGGCGAGCGCTACGTCCAACAGGGAGAAATCGTCGGGTACTCCGGTGGCGCTGCGGGTGCACCCGGCTCCGGGTCCTCGACGGGTCCGCATCTGCACTGGCATCTGGTGACCGCCGGCGGCACCCGGGTGAACCCGCTCGACTACGTCGGCGCCGGCAGCGGCGGCACCGGGGGCGGTCTGCCGCTGGAGGACCGGCGCCTCGGGCATCTCGGCACCGCGGGGGGCTGGGCCCACATGCTCAGCAACCTCGTGCTGCCGGGCAACACGACCTACGGGGCGTTCTCGCCGGGCCCTGGACAGTCGCCGCGTGCCATGGCGAACATCGACGGCGTGATGAGGCTGGTCTACGCCGGCAGCAACGGCTGGACCACGATGAGCAGTGGCCTGGCGATGGACCCGGGGGCGCCGCTCAACGTGCTGCGGACCCCGGCCAATGCCTCGGCCCAGATCTTTACCCTCGAGGACGGACGGCTCTGGCACACCTTCGACGGCAATGGCTGGAAGAAGTTCCCGTCGTCCGTGACGGTGTCTGGCAACTGCACCTTCTCGATGACGGCCAATGGAACGGACCTTCATGGCCTGTTCAACGACAACGGCCGGCTGTTCCATGTCTGGGCTGACGGTTCCGGCTGGCACAAGGGTGACACCCAGGTGGACCTGCAGCCCGGCGCCGACCTGGTCGCCGTGATTCAGCCGGATGGAAGCCTGCAAGGCCTGTCACTGGAGTTCAGCCGGGTGCACCACCTCTTCGGAGCAAACGGGAGGTGGCACCGGATACCGACCACGGCGTCCCTGCCAACTGGGACGCCCATCGCCGGCCGCGCCGCCTATGGCTGGCCGCAATTGGTCGCCAACCACAACGGGGCCATCACCCACGTCTGGGGCACCTCGTCGGGCTGGATGTGCGTGCCGACTGGACAGACGACGAACCCGGGACGGCGGCTCAGCCTCGTCCCGGATGTCGCCTCGGCCCCGTTGGTCGGCCTGACGCTCTGAGACGCAACGCGCGTCACAGGTGGTGTCTCTTCGGCCGGTGCGTCCACCGCGAGCAGCGCGGCGGCGGAGGCAGCCCGTCGCGCCGCCGAGGAGGCTCGCCACCGGGCCCAGGAGGCGGCGCAGCGGACGCTCGCGCAGGCCCAGCTCTCCAAGGGCCTCCAGGACGCCAAGGAGAGCCTCGAGGCGGCAACGTCGCTCGGGGAGTCCTCGCAGGCCAAGGGCGCACTCGAGTGGGCTGCCAAGGCGTTGGACCCGAATGGCCCGGCGGGAACCGCCTTCGAGAGCCTCAAGGAGCAGATTGACGAGGACGTCGTGGCGACGGCGCTCACCACCACTTCCGGCCAGCTCCTGGCCGAGAACAACGGCGATGTCGAGGCGGCGCTGCAGCAGCTCACGGCAATCACCGAGCCGCTCGCCCAGCTCTCCCAGGGAGGCTCGTCCGCCAAGTCTGGCATTGAGACAATCAAGGCGGCGCTCGCGTCGGGCACTCCGGAACCACTGCTGGAGCTCTCGAAGTCAGGCGGAAAGCTGGGCGCGGCGCTGGCGGGCGTGGGCGCGGCCTACGGCCTGGCGAGCGCGACGAACGACGCGATACGGGGCGAGTGGGGCGACTTCATCAAGGCCCTGGCCAGTTCGGGCCGCAGCGGCGCGGAGGCCGCGGCCTTCGCGATGCGCACCCTCGGTGAGTCGGGCCGCATCGCAGTGCAGACGGGCGAGGCGGCGGCGGCGTTCCTCTCGCGCCTGGCGCCCGCGTTCGGTGTGGTGGCCAACTCGGTGATGGTCGCGGACCACTTCATCGAGGCGCTCCGTGCACGACTTCCTTGCGGAGAAGGCCTTCACCAGCAGGGCTTCGACGAAGGTGCAGCAGTTGTTCAGCCGGGAGGCGTCAACGGGACACGGCCCCCCGGTAGCGCGCATGGGAAGGATGCCCGGCTCACGTCGCACCTGTAGTCGAGGAACGCTCCAAGAGAAGTGGTGAGCCCCTCCTCCAAGACGGCCAGCAGCTCGCTGTCGAATGACATACGGACCAAGGCAGGCGCGCGCGCCCCTGGGAGACGAACGTCGCGTAGCCGGATGGCTCCGTGGGGCGCCCCCACGCACGGAGCCGTCGAGCAGGCCATGGGAGGGGCGAGTGGCTTGTGCGACGGAACGATGGATTCGCCACGGGTGTCTCGTGTAAGCACCCGCTGGAGGTCCGCTGTGCTGACTGTCGTGTTGCTGAGCCTGTTGGCCGTACCTCCGGTGGAGGTCGAGGTCTTCGTCCCGCTGTGTGACAACGCGTTGATCGAGTGCGGCCGTCCTCCCGCGGGGGCTCCGCGCGCGCTGGAGACAAACCTCTACTGGGGGGCGATGTACGGTGCGGAGCGGTTCCTCTCACGGGCTCCTGGATTCAAGTTGGTGAGCCGGGAGCCGGGCCCCGAAGGGGCCGCGGTACTACGCGAGCTCGTCCTGGAGCGGACCGCGGCGAAGGGAGAGCGGCCCGTGCGGCTGCGGCTTCGCGCCTACGCGGGCGACGCGATAGACACGGCGCTGGAGGACTTCCTGCGAGCGGCGGCGGGCGCGAGTCGCGCCGACCTGTTGGTGTGGGCCGGACATGACCGGCTCATGGACCGCGAGCCTCCCCGAGTGGATGCACCGCCGGGAGCCACGCCCAGGCCCGTGGTCGTCCTGGCATGCATGAGCGAGCAGTATTTCGGTCCGGTGCTGAAGACGCTGGGCTCGAGCCCCATCGCGCTCACGCGAACGCTGATGGCGCCCGAGGCCTATCTGCTGGAAGCGCTGGCCAGCACCGTGGCGCGCCATGGGCCCACGGAGCCCAAGGCCATGCGCACGGCACTCGTGGAGGCCTATGCGCGCTATCAGCGCATCTCCCTCCGCTCCGCGGGCTCCGTCTTCTCGAAGCTGCCCCCGTCGGAGGTCGCGCTGCCTGCGCAGTAGCTCCCGCGTCGAGGTCGAAACCGTGAGGCGAGCGACAGCGCAGAGGGCAGGCAGGCCTCTGCCGTGACCGCGCCCGAAGGGTGCATCAGACCAATGCATCGAACCCTGGTCCAGGAGGCGCAACGACAGACGCTTCGTGCGCCAGCAGAGGACCCCACCTGGGCGGGATGACCTGTCGCAGGCCTGATTCCCAACTGCAGCAACTCCTCGTGGCCTACGCAGATTTCCGCGCCAATTCCTAACGCTACCGGATTCATCTGACCGGAGAGTGGTAGGGCTCCGTCAACAACGAAGCGTCCACGGCGACCTGCATGCGGGCGGTCGAGTCCCACTCTGAAGAGGCTCGCGCTCCGCCAATGAATAAACGTGGGCAACTCCACTGGGTCGCGGACTTCACGCGAAGGCCGCGCCAGGAGTACATTCACAGACCGCTCATGCTCCCACTCCTCCTGCCACTCCTGGTCGCCGTCGCGCCCGCGCCCGCGCCCTCCTTGGAGATTTCGTCGGCGAACCTCAAGAAGACCCCCGCCTTCCAGGACTGGCGCGGCGGACGATTCCTCTTCGAGGAGCGCTGGGTCGACCTTCCGGAGGTCGGACTTCACGTGGGCTACTTCCTCGTCCCCAGCCGATGGACCCGCCAGTACGCGGACAAGCTCCCTTTCCATGATGCCTTCTTCGTGGTGGACCCACGCACGGGGCAGCTCGTTGCCCCGGCCCTGGCGCGAACGAGACTGCCGCTCAATGGCTGTCCGCCGATGGGCGAGGTGGCGCGGCTCATCCCCGAGCCAAAGAGCGAGACCTCCGCCGCGATCCGCTTCGGCAATGCTCCTCAGCGGTGTCTGGTCCAGCTCCAGCGCATGAAGGATGCATGGGCCGTTTCCCTCTTTCCAGATGAGGCACACTCCCCTGCGGAGGCCTTTCCAGAGGCAGCTGCCGCCCTGGAGAAGGCACTCGGTCCCAGGGACGGAGGGGCTCGCGAGCTCAATTGGTCCTACCAGCCCAACTCCCGCTGGCTCCTCGCTGCGTCCCAGGATGAGTGCGCCCTGTGGGTCATCGACAGCATCACTCCTGAGGTGAACGCCACGGCCAGCAAGGCCATGACACGGGAGATCTGCGAGTGTCTCGAGGGGACCGTCTCCGCCGACGACCCGTATATCCGGCTGCCCCAGACGGCGTACACCATGAGCAGGATGGGTGGGGGCACCGCGCTTCCTTCCTGTGATTGCACGTTCGCGCAGACGGGTGAGGCAGGCGTCACGTGCGAGGCATACATGGGTCGCCCATACTCCCTTCCGGAGTTCGAGGAGATGCAAAAGGACGGACGGCTGACGGAGAAGAACAGGGTCGAAAACCTGAAGGAGTTGGAGGAGCTCCGTCGCACCCATCAAGGCCTGCTCGCCGCGAACGAGGATGCGCTCACTCAGTGGAGAACGGAGAACCAGAAGGCGGCGCTCAGCGCGTGGACCACGCTGTACCGGACATGGCTTGAGAGCGGCCGACCCATGGCTGGGGGAACCCTGGACGAGTTCGCTGTGGAGGACGCAACCCTGCGGGAACAACTGAACCAGCAATTGGAGGCAACCATCGACCTCCGGGCGGAGATCCTCAACAACCTCGGCTTCGCGCTGTGGTCCCACAAGGAGTGGTCCCAGGCCGAGGCCGTGTTCGACGAATGCCTGGCGATGCTCACCGCGACGGGCCACGAGCGCAACGTGCTCAACCTGAATCGGGGAGACCTGTTTCGGGACATGGGGAAGGGGCCTGAGGCCATCAAGGCCTATCGGTCCTTCCTGCAGCACAAGGTCACCGCGGCTCAACGCAAGTACGCGGAGCGAGAATTACGGAAGCTCGAGCAGCGCTCGAAATGACTGTCTGAATGACCTGCCGGGACGCACGCGCTCGGCCTTCGAATGACGCGAGGAGGAGGCGCCGTCTGTACTCCCGAGCCGTTAGCGTCCGGGTGCCACCACCCCGCCACGCGCCTCCGCCCGCGAGTCCTGCCACGCAAGCAGCCTATCCCGCAGCCGCAGGGCAGGTCTCTCCACCGCGACGTAGGTCATCCATGCGACCCCATGCGTCACCGTGATGAAGGCGAGCAGATCCAATCCCCACACGCCCAAGGTCAGGCTTCGCCGCTCGAACACGCGCGCCACGACCCAGAACCAGAGATAGGTGCCATAGGAGAGGACCGCGGCCTGGTACACGAGACCTCTCAGCGGTGCGGGCAGCGCAACCGCTTCCGTGGCCACGAGCAGCCCGCCAAATCCCACCGCGAGCCCTGCGAAGATCCACACGCCTCCCCAGTCCGGCAGTTGAGGCACGCACACCGCCAAGGTCACCCCGAGCAGCAGGACGCCCATCGCGCCGCAGGCCCCTCGCCAAGCCTGGGGCCACCGTTGCCAGCGCGGCGCGGTCTTCGCGAGAAAGACACCCACCGCGAGTCCATCCAGGTGGAGGTGGGTGGGCCACTGCAATCGCACCCACTGCTCCGCGGGCAACAGGCCCGGCGTGGCGGTGTGCACCTCCCAGGCTCGGGCCCCCAAGCTCAGGAGCAAGGGCATCAGCCATGCCCAGGCGGGGGCGGAGCGGGCGCGCAGGCCGAAGGCGAGCAGCGGCAGGACCACGTAGAAGTGTTCTTCGACACAGAGCGACCAACTCTGCACGAAGTCGCGCACGCCGACGTAGTTCTGGAAGAAGACAAGGTAGTGCCAACCTCCTCCCACGAAGGGTGTCCCGAACAACCACGGCTTCAGTGAATAGAAGGCGAGGACGACAAAGTAGAGCGGAAGTGTTCGCATCCACCGCTTGAGCCAGAACGTGCGGAGCTGAAGTCCCAGAGGCGCTGAGTCCTCCATCGCGAACACCTGCCGACCAATGAGGTAGCCAGAGAGGACGAAGAACAGGTCCACGCCCACCCAGCCCACTTCGAAGCTGGCACGGAGCACCTCCGGCAGGGCCCGCCGCACGGACTCCGGGGCGTGGAAACAGAGCACCGAAACGATGGCCAAAGCCCGGAGCACGTCCAGGCCGTCCTTGCGTGAGGGCCCTGAGTCCAGGACTCCCCCGTCCGAGGTCTGCGAGTGAGAGGGGGATGAATGGCGCCTCGCATTGTCTTTCACGCGGGGTCGACTATGAGTGATTCGCGAATAAAGGCGTGGCTACGCATTCCCAGACAGTGCCGTCCCGCTTCACTGCCATCGAGTAGGACACCATGTCATCTTGGCGAAGCAAGCCCGGGCGACCCTCAGCGCCACAGCCGCACAGGGAAGCGACGAGCGCCTGCGCCATGCCGATTGAGTGCATCATTCCGTGTCGATTCATCACGGTTCCCCCCGGAACCAGGCAGCACATGGTGGACGGAGTCCATCACGGCACGAGCATGAGCGACGCGCCGCGAGGCCTCCAGGTGCGGAGAGAAACCACCATCGTGTATGTGACAGAACGAGCGCGGTGCCGGTCCGAGCCAACCACGTCAGAACGTTGGCCTCGTGCGTCACTGCTCACCGGGCACACCTCTAACGACTGCGCTGGGCGCGCCTTCGCTACCGCAGAGGAATTCCGGCGACCCCTGATGGAGTGGCCCCCGGTACAACGAGCACTGGCTGCTAGAGAATCACGAGTTCCGCTCACCGAGGTAAGCCCGGCGAGCGTTGATGCAGAGGCAGGCGGCCGAACGACCACCTACCCAGTGTCTCAACAATCCGGTGCGGTACACCAGCGGTGTGCTCGCCGGACTGTGGTCGCGCGCAGGGCTGAAGTCCGGGCGCTACGACTGCATCCACGCCCAGGCGCGAAGCCTCTCCCTGCCGCCGTCTTCCTGCCGGATTCACCCGGCAGGAGAAGACAGAGGCGCTGGCACGTTGGCGACAATCGCACCTCAAGGAGAGCGAGTCCGCTCCGGGAGAGCAGCGCTCCGCCTGACGCGCAGCGCTTCGTTGCCTCGCGCCAGGCTTTGCGCCTCGGGCAACGCACGAGGCCGATGTCGAGCCTCATCATCTGTCGAGCCCCCAGCGGCGCCACGCCGCCGAACTCGGAGGCCAGCAGCCGGATGCCCCGGCGCGGCACCTGGCCCTGTCTCATCGAGGCGCAGAATCATGAACTGGGCGCGCTCCACTCGCCTGGAGAGGTGAGTAATAGCGCTGCCCCTCCCCCATCACGGCCCCGTCGATTCGCGGAGGCGGGCGGATGCATGCCAGGAACTTTGTCCATGGCACTCAAGTGCCTGACGGCGGATATCGGGACGACTTTGGCCATCCGCGTCTTGCGCGCCGAGCAGTGGAGAGCGTGGAGTGGCGTCGTGCATTCCATGAGGAGGGCGGCCCATTCCGGGCTTCATCGTGCTCCTCGGGGGGGGAGACACTCGATGCGAAGCCGTTCTGGTGTGCTGCGGTCTTGGGAGCTGGGCGTGACGCTGGCCTTGTCGCTGGGAGCATGTGGTGTGGAGTCCCAGGAGGAGACGGTACGTCCTCTGGAGAATGAGGTGTCGCAAGAGGACAGCGGGGCGTTGACGCGTGAGCGTCCGGAAGCCTCGTTGACGTGGGACCCGTATGCGGACGCGGTGGCATCAGGCACCACGGCGACGGTGCTCAACGCGAGCGCAGCGCTGGGCGCCCCGGATGGGCAGGCCGCGACACTGCTGGGCTTGCTCAACACGGCGCTGGTGCTGGACCTGGGCCAGGGGGAGGAAGGCACCGGCGACCTGCGCGTGTACTACCAGGGTCTGTCGTTGGCGCTGGTGGCGCAGGTGGACTTCCTGAAGGCGGACGGGACCTTCATCGGCTCCAGCTCGTTGCACCTGGTGGAGTTGGGCCTGGGGACGCATGTGGCGGTGGCGACGTACCCGGGGAACGTGCCCTATCGCTACGTGCGACTGAGGGGCGCAGTGCTCGCGCTCTACCTGGTGGACGCGGTGGAGACGTCGCTACGGGCCTTCTGTGGTGATGGGGTGCTGGGCGGGTTCGAAAAGTGTGACGACGGCAATCAGCTCTCGGGAGATGGCTGTAACAGTGTCTGTGAGGTGGAGCCGGGCTACACCTGCACGGGGCAGCCAAGCGTTTGCGACAACAACTCAGCGCCCACGGTCGAGGACGTCCACGCGACCACCTCCGAGGACATGCCGGTGGACATCACCATCCCCGCGGTGGACCCGGATGGCGACGTGCTCGACTTCTCCTTCACCCTGCCCGGCCATGGAATGCTCACGGGCGCGGGGGCGTCGGTGACGTACACCCCGAACGCGAACTTCGCCGGAGAGGACACCTTCCAGGTCACGGTCTCCGACGGCAAGAAGCAGGCAACGGCCACCGTCTCGGTCACGGTGACGCCTGTCAACGACGCTCCCGTGGCTGCGTCTGCCGCTGTGACGGTGGGCCACAACACGCCGACGCCCATCACGTTGGCGGCCACGGACGTGGATGGAGATGCGCTCGCGTTCACCGTGACGGCTCCCGCTCACGGAACCCTGTCCGGGACGGGCGCCCAATTGCTCTACACGCCGGCCGCGGACTTCCAGGGGGAGGACTTGTTCACCTTCACGGCCAACGATGGCGCGCTGACCTCCCATACCGCGACAGTCACCATCACCGTCAGGGGGCCGCCTGTCTGCGGCGACGGCTACATCGATTTGGATGAGGTGTGTGACGACGGCAACCGCGTCGCGGGAGATGGCTGCCGAGCGGACTGCCATGGCATGGAGGTATGCGGCGACGGACTGGTCGACAGCGTGACGGG
The DNA here is from genome assembly GCF_006547365.1 of Myxococcus sp. AB056. NCBI lineage: Bacteria > Pseudomonadati > Myxococcota > Myxococcia > Myxococcales > Myxococcaceae > Myxococcus > Myxococcus sp. AB056. The sequence continues at coordinate 67,327 of NZ_VHLB01000005.1, forward strand.
TGAGCAGTGCGATGATGGCGGTACGACTCCCGGGGATGGCTGCGACGCCGCGTGCCAACTGGATGCCTTTTCGAATGTGCCCCCCACGCTCATCAGCGGGGCAATGAACTGCACCACGGCCAACTCGAACCCGGGCCGTAAGGCGGCGGTGGATGCACTGGGGCGCTTCTACGTCGTCATGAGCTGCGGTGGCGCGGTCCATGTCAGCGTGAGCGTGGACCGTGGCCACACCTGGGTGGGCCCCACGCCCCTGGGCATCACCAACGCAGCGGAAGTCGCGATTGAAGGCGGCCCCACCGGAATTGCCTACGTCGCGGCCACCAGCGCGGGCACGCTGATGTTCACCCGGACCGTCGACGCGGGAGCAAGCTGGGAGGCGCCGCGAGTCCTCAGCCCGGCGGCCAACCCTACCGTCAGTCTGGATTCCAGGGGCGACGCCCTCTACATCTCCGTCTCGCGAGGCTCCACCGGGGTGAGCGTCCTCCAGAACTTCGCGCGAGGCGCGAATGACTTCAGCGTGACGGAGGTAGACCAGAACAATGCCTACTTCGACGTCGTCGTGGACAAGATCAGCGGAGATGTCTTCTCGGTGAGCGACGACCCCTCGTTCCGCATCCGCCGCAGCAGCGACCAGGGGACCACCTTCGGTCCGCAGAGCTCCCCACCGGGGCAGGCGTTCTTCTCGGACTGGACGGGCTCCAACGGTTTCATCTACGTCACCGGCTCCTTCGGGGATGACAACGTGGACGTCATCCCGATGTCCGCGCCGGGGACAAGCACCCAGGTGCTGGGCCTCCCCACGGACATCGGTCCCGCTCCCCTCCGGGCGATTGACGCGGACGCGCTCGGCAACGGCTACATCGTGTCCCAGCGGGGGACGGGCGACGTCCAGTTGGACCGGATGCTAGTGGGGGCCACCATGATTCTGGCCACGGATGCCAGGACAGTAGGGCCGGGCGCCGCGCCAGCAGTCGCGGCGCTCCCCTCGAACGGCGGCGCCCTGGTGGCCTACACGAACGGCACCAGTGTCTACGCCTCAGTGGTGGTGTACTGAATCCACGGGGTCCCTGATGCGCGCCTTCCAGGCCGTAGGGAAGGCGCGCATCCAGGTGGCCCATGCGGCCTTCAACGCGGAACGAAGGCCCCTGGAGCGGTGGCTCAAGGGGAAGGCTGCAGCGCCTTGCGCTCCTTCGCGCAGACCTGGACCAGCTCCAGCATGCTCATGCTGGCGCCGCCGATGTCGAACTTCTGCGCCTTGAAGTCGGGGTATCGGTTCTCGAGGATGCGCCCCTCCGCGATGCAATCGTTGAGCTGCGAGAGCGCCTCCTTCTTGCGCCCCTTGGAGAGGTGGGCCTTCGCCGCGTCGTAGGCCTTCCGCTGGCCCTCCTGGAACCGGAGCTCCACGTCGACGCGCTTCAGGGGCGCCTGCAGCGCCTCTGCCTTCTGGGCGCACTGGGCCATCACGTCGTGGGGCTGGGTGGGGACCCCGTCCACGAGCACGTCGACTGCCGCGAGGCCGGCGTTCTCCTTCACCATCCGGGCGCCCTCGTCCTGGCAGGCCTTGAGCTTCTCCGCCGCGCTCGTGTACAGGGCCCTGCGCTTGCGCAGGTCCGCGGAGGACGCGGCGGATGCCGCCGCCTTGCCGGCGACGTCCAACGCCTCACCGGTCAGCCGGCGCAGCGCCCTCGCCTGCTTCGCGAACTCGAGCGCCTCGACCATCTTCAGCCAGTCGGCGCGCGACCGCTCGGCGGACGCCGCGTAGCTCGCGTCCTGCCGCTCCAGCGCCGCGTGCGTCTCGAACATCTGCATGATCTCGTCCACGCTCTTCGAGGCCGCCTCGACCTCGGCGTCGGTCGCCGAGATGGCCTTGGCGACCTCGAGCTTCTCCTTCGTGGCGGCCAGCCGGGACGCGAGCTGGACCCGGGCATCCGCCGCGGCCAGGACAATCTTCCGCCGGGTGATGCGGTCGTTCAGCTCCGCCATCCGCTCCTTCGACTCCTTGGCGTACAGGGCGTAGTCACGGTCCTTCTTGACGAGGGCGGCCCCCGCCTCCAGCACCACGCCAATCTGCTTGACCGCGTTCTCCGCCGCCTGGAGCTGCGCCTCCGAGGGCGTCTCCTTCTGGACCTGGGTGACCAGCGCCACCGCGTTCTTCCGGGCCTCGTCCACCTTCGCGCGCTGCTGCTGCAGGTCGACCTCGTACCGGCGCCGCTCCATCGTCGCCCGCCCGTCCCTGAGGAGCTGACGCGCGTCGGCGGCGACCGGGCTGATGGCGGGGTTCTTCACGTGGACCGTCTCGAGCGTCTTCTCCAGGACGACCATCGCCGTCTTCGCCTCCTCGAACTGCTCCGCGGTCACGGACCGCTTCTCGACGTTCCGCAGCGCCTGGACGACCTCGGCGCGTGCCGCGTCGAGGGTGCGGACCTGGAGCGCCACCTCCACCTCGACGAGCGTGTTCTTCACCTCGGCGAGGTACTGGCCAATGGCCTGGCTCCTCGCCGCCTGCGGCTCGTACTTGTCCACCAGCTTCCGGACGACGAACGCCGCGGTCTTGGCCTCGGAGAGCTGCTCGGGCGCGGGCCGCTTCACCCGGAGCGCCTTGGCGGACGCACGGAGCTCCTCATGGGCAGGCTCCAGTTCCACCTTGACCCGCGAGACACCCGCCTGCGCCACGAGCTCATCCATCCGACGCCTGGCCTGGGTGACCTCGGCGCGGGCCTTCTCCGCCTCCGCGCGATAGGCCTTGTCCTGCGCCTCGAGCGGCCTGCCCTCCTCGAGCTGCTTCTGCAGCGCGGCCACCGCCTTGTCGGTGGCGGCGAACTTCTCATCCGACCAGGCCTTGCCCACCTCGGTGAGCGAGCTCGCCAGGGTCTTGCGGCTCTCATCCAGCAGGCCCCGCTGCTTCTGCGCCGACAGCTGCAGCCACCGCTCGTCGAGCGTCTTCCGGTGACGGGCGAGGGTCGCCTCGACCTCGGTGAGGTACGTGGAGAACTTCGGGTCCTGGCTCTTGAGAGGCCGGCCCTCCTCCGCCAGCTTCACGAGCGCGTCCACCGCGGCGCGGGCGTCATCCATCGCCTTGGAGCCCGGGTCACCCTGGCCGAGCTTCGCCATGCGCTCGTTCAGGGGCGCGAGCGCGCCGTCGATGCGTCGGCGGTACTCGTGGATGTGGACCTTGGCCCGGCGCTCGTCGACGTACTCCCGCTGCGTCCGGAGCTGCTTGCGCGCAGCCAGGACCAGCTTCGCGTACTCGAGGTCCTCCGTCTCGAAGCTCGCTCCGGCGTCGAGCGCGACCTTCAGCGCCTCCACCGCCGCGAGGGCGGCGTCGAGGTCGGCGTTGCGCGGCGGCTCCACTTCGATCCGCTGCACTGCCGTCGCGAGGTCGGCGCGCGCACGCTCCACTCGCTTCGATGCCTCCCCGATGGACCTCGCGGCGCCAGCCTGGGCGGACGCGGCGGAGGCGAGGATGAAGAATCCGAGCAACACCAGCCTTGAAGTGCGTACCATTCACGCAAACCTACTACAGCGAGGCGGAAGAACCCGGCATTGTGTCAGCTCCGCGCCACACATCGGACAGGAGGGACCCCGAGGTGGGAGCGCGCGACGGAGCCTTGGTGTGGTGGCGCCGCACAGCCGCGACATCACCGGCCACGTCGGCGGTATTCACCTCCAGCGGATGATGACCGATACACAGGACGCCCCCCCGTGCGCCTCGTCCCAGGCGCCACGGCTTGCCGTAAGCGCCCAGCCGTGGGCTCAACGCTACCTTCAGAGCGGCTGTGCGCTCAGGGCAGGTACATCTCCGCCGTGGCACGTTGGTGGAGACCATCTTCGCCACCGACGACGAGCACCCTGCCCGAGGTCAGCAGCGTCGCGGTGTGAGCGCCGCGGGGCTCGGCCATGGAGGCGGTTGCGGACCAGGAAGAGGTGGCTGGGTCGTACAACTCCGCGGTGCTGAAATAGCTGCTTCCGTCGCCCCCCGTGACGAGCACCTGGCCCGAATCGAGCAGCGTGGCGGTGTGGCGGGAGCGGCCTTCGACCATGGAGCCAGTCGCGGACCAGGTGTTGGTGCCTGGGTCATACAGCTCGGAGGAAGTGGGCTCGGTGAGCGAATGCCCCCCGGAGATGAGCACCTCGCCAGAGGGGAGCAGCGTTGCCGTGTGAAGGCGATGGCTCGTCACCATGGTGGCGGCTGGGGCCCACGAATCGGTGTCCGGGTCGTATAGCTCGGCGCTGCTCAAGCTCCCGGAGCCACTGGCCCCCCCTGAGACGAGGACCTTGCCCGAGGGGAGCAAAGTGGCCGTGTGGTCGAAGCGGGCGGTGCTCATGGGGCTGGACGCGAACCAGCGGTTGGTGAGCGGATCATACAACTCCGCGGTGGCGAGAGCGTTGGTGCCATCGGTGCCGCCAGTCACGAGCACCTGGCCCGAGGGAAGCAGCGTCATGGTGTGACCGTAGCGGCCACCGCTCAGGCGGCCGGCAAAAAACCAGGAGTTGCTCGCCGGATCATACACCTCCGCAAGGTCAAGGGCGCCGACACCTCCCGTGACGAGCACGTAACCATAGTCGAGCAACAGGGCGGTGTGAGCGAAGCGGCCATTGGCCATGGCTCTGACTGGAGACCAGGTGTTGGTCGCTGGGTCGTACAACTCCGCACTGCTCCGGGAATTCGTCCCATCGCGCCCCCCCGCGATGAGCACCTGGCCTGAGTCGAGCACCGTGGCGGTGTGATGGTCGCGGCTCGTGGACATGGCCCCCGCGGACGTCCACCCAGTGACGCGGAGTTGAGCCGTGCCGCTCACGCCATCCAGGGTGGCGGTGATGGTGATGGGCCCGCCCCCAGCCACGCCGCTGACCAGGCCCGTGCCGCTCACGGTGGCAATGGCGGTGTCACTCGTCGTCCACGTCGCGCTGCTCGTCACGTCGCCCGTGGTGCCGTCGCTGTAGCTGCCCTGGGCGGTGAACTGCTGTGACGCTCCCGCAATCACCGAAGCCGTCGCGGGAGTGAGATGGATGGACGTGAGTACGGTCGGAGGAGGAAGGATGGTGAATTGAGCCGTGCCGCTCACGCCCCCCAGGGTGGCGGTGATGGCGACGGGCCCACCTGCGGCCACACCGGTGCCCAGGCCCGTGCTGCTCACGGTGGCAATGGCGGCGTCGCTCGTCGTCCACGTCGCGTTGTTCGTCACATCGACCGTGGTGCCGTCGCTGTAGCTGCCCTCGGCGGTGAACTGCTGCGTGATGCCAACGGGCACGGAGGCATTGGCGGGTGAGACTTGCAGCGAGAGAAGGCGGGCGTCGGTGACATTGACAGTTGCCTCGCCCGAGGCTTCGTCCGCGTTGACCGTGATGATGGCGCTACCGGGCTTGAGCGCCGTCACTTTGACAGTGCCATCCTGCCGCGGTTCGACGGAGGCCACTTGAGGAGCGGACGATGTCCATTGCGGTGAAGTGGAGGCGTCGAGGTCGACGACGCGGCCATCGTCATAGACCCGCTGGGCCTTCGCGATGGTCGTCATTCCCGCGGAGAGGGTGGCCTCCGCGAGGACGACACGGATGGAGAAGTCGTCTGAGGGGGATGGAGACGGACGCTCATCGCACCCCATGACTGCCAACATCCAACAGAAGGCAAGAAGCAAGAACGGTCGGTTTTTCATGCGAAGTGGCTCTGGGTTCATGGTGGGGAAAAGCCCAGACGGCCAGCAGCCAGAGGAGGTGCCGGAGCACGTCAGCTCGGCCACCTCTACTCACAGTGCTATCGCATGGATATTGGACCAAGTGCTTACACTGCGCCGGCTCAGCCCTGGCCCAACCGGTCCACGAACCGCACCAACTCCGCCACCGAGTCCACGTCCAGCTTCTGGATGACGCGGGAGCGGTGCACCTTGATGGTCTTTTCGGTGGTGCCCAGCCGCTGGGCGACCTCCTTGTTGGTCATCCCCTGGGCCACCAGCGCGCAGACCTCGCGCTCGCGGGGAGTGAGGACGGCATGACGCGCATGCAGCGCGGCCGTCTCGGCCCGGCCGGCGCGGGCCGCCGCGTCCTTCGCCAAGGCCAGGGAGATGGCGCCCAGCAGTTGTTGCTCGTCAAAGGGCTTGAGGAGGAAGTCCACGGCGCCGGCCTTCATGGCCCTGACGCTGGCCGGCACATCCCCGTGGCCGGAGATGAAGATGACAGGGAGGTGGCAGCCCTTGGACTCCATGGCCTGCTGCAACTCCAGCCCGTTCAGTCCCGGCATCCGCAGGTCCAGTACGGCGCAGCCCGGCGTGTCCCCGGACAGCTGTGCGAGAAACTCGGAGGGCGAGGCGAAGGGCTTCATGGCATGGCCGGCAGCCCGCAGCAGCCGCCCCACCCCCCGCAGCACGGACGCATCGTCGTCCACGAGGAAGATGGTGGCGGGGGCTAGTGTCATGAGGAGGACTCCGTGTGAGCCGCTGGAAGCACACACCGTAACAGAGCCCCCTGCCCGGGAGGGCTCTCGGCTTGCAGGCATCCGCCGTGCGCCTCGACGATGGAGCGGCTGATGGACAGCCCCATACCCAGCCCGTGTTCCTTGGTGGAGTAGAAGGGTTCGAAGATGAGGGCCAGCCGCGACGGCTCGATGCCTCCTCCCGAGTCCTGCACGCTCAGCTCCACCTGCCCCGGGACTGGCGAGGCGGTGCGAACCTGCACCTGGCGCTGGCCCGCGGGGACATCGGCCATGGCATCCATGGCGTTGATGAGCAGGTTGAGCACCACCTGTTGGAGCTGGATTCCGTCCCCCTGAACGGCGGGCAGCGACGGGGCCAGCGCCAGGTGCAGGTCCGCGCCGCGCAGGTGCATGTCGTTGACCAGCAGGCGTGCCACCTCGCACACCAGGTCATTGAGTGAGTGGAGCTCCTGCCTTGGCTCCCCCCGCTTGAGCAGCACGCGCATGCGGTGAATGACTTCGCCCGCGCGCTTGCCGTCGAAGATGATGTCCCCGAGGGCCTCGCGCATCTCATCCAGCTCCGCGGGGCTGGCGTTCAGCAGGCGGCGCGCGGCCTGGGCGTTGCTGAGAATCGCGGCCAGGGGCTGGTTGAGCTCATGCGCCAGTGAGGCGGCCAGTTCGCCCAGGGCGGCCACCCGGCTCACGTGGGCCAACTGGTCCAAGGTTCTACGTGCCTCCATCTCCGCGAGCTTCTCCAGGCGTTGACGCTCGAGGAGCTCGGCCTGGGCCCGCATGCGGCGGCGGCGCTCCACCACGAGCCCCCCGGCCACCAGCGCCTGCAGGCCGCTGAACATCAGTGCCCCCAGGACCCACCAGCGGTAGCGCTCCCAAAGCGTGGGCTCGTCGAAGGCGAGCCGCACCCCGTGAGGCACCCGAGCACGGGGGATGTCCCAGCGCCGCAGCGCGCGGGCATCGACCGTCAGCGTGTCCACGGATGCCGGCTTCAGGGGCGCGAGGAATTCCTCCTGCGCTCCCCGCAACACGCGGGAGGTGAGCATGCCCAGCTGTTGGCCCACGGCCTCGTAGCTGACGAGCGCTCCGCCGACAAACCCCAGCCCCAGGACGCTCTCGTGGAGGGCGAAGCAGGGCCGGTTGCTGGCGGAGAGAAACATGCGTGCGATCTCGCGCCCCACGAAGGGTCTCCCGCTGGTATCGGTCATGAAGCTGAAGGTGAGGACCGTGGTGTCGTCCGGCAGGGTCCTCGCGCGCTGGAGCAACTCGGACAGCGGCAGGTTGCTCAGGTCGATGAACTCCAGCCCCCGCTGCGCCAGCAACGGTTGCAGCTCCCGCACCATCTGCTCCTGCTGCGCGCGTTCCCAGGGACTGGAGCCGTTGACGAGCGCCAGCCTCCGTGTGCCGGGCAGCAGTTGCAGGGCCAGCTCCGCGGTGGCCCGCATGTCATAACGCAGCCAGAGGCCCGCCACCCGCTCCGGGCGAGGCTGCTGCTCCCAGAGCCGCTCGTCCTCGGAGAGGACAATCATCGGGATATCCGGCCACAGCTCCCGGCGCAGCTGCAGGGCCAACTGGATAGTGTCCGAGCGGAAGGCAATGAGGGCATCCGGCCGGCGCTCCTGGTACTTGGCCAGATACCAGGTGTGCAGGGCGTGTGTGTAGGCAGCCCCCCGAGCCCAACCCATATCCAGGCTCTCGACGTCCAGCGTGATTGGGCCGCCCTGGGCCTGCCACAAGGAGGAGCGGAGACTGGCGACGAGCGTCGCCATGGCCGGCAGCGCCGTATCCTCGGGAATGAACAGGAGCACGGACTTTTCAGCCGGACGCGCCTCCTGGGCCACCGCCAGGGGGGACAGCAACGACAGGAGGCAGAAGACAAAGACGATGCGCCAGGACATGGTGGACACTTTGACCGTAAGGACCCGCCGTTGTGCCTACCCAAAATTCGGTCTCTGCATCATGAGTGCGCCACGACGCGCGTCATGACGGGCGGGCGATGCGCACGATGAGCCACTGGGTCCTCACGCCGTAACAATCTCCTTGCCTGCGTGTGGGCACACCCATCTCATCCTGCGAACGCAGGCAGGATGGCGCAGCACGCGCGGGTCTATGAGGGCGTTGTTGAAAGGAATGTCAGGGGCCGGGTCAACGGACCACATCCGGGTCGGCAAAACGGCTCGCGACTCCTGAGCGCTCAGGACTGGCCGCTTGCGGCCGATTGCTCTTTGCCGGCGTGCGAAGGGAGGGTCCAGGGCGCAGAACCGTTCAGGTTTCGGCGCAGCCGACCCTTGACGCTCCCGAGCACGCAGGCTGGTCGGACTGCTCGGAACTGGGATCCGAGGAGATTGCCGCCGGACTCCCCTCCTTCGCCGCTGCCTCGCCATGTCTGGCGAGGCAGTCAGCGCTGAGAATGCGCGCTCCACCGCCGCCTTCACCAAGAACTGCTGCGCCAGCAGATGTTCGCGAACCCGTCTTTCAATCTTCGCATCCAGCGTCGCGGGGTTTTCGTGCGCATCCGTCACGGGTTGCACACCGCGACGAGGGCCTTCCCCTTGAACGGTTACTCGGGTGCATCCTCATCCTCTTGAGGCAATTCTGAGTTCATCGCTAGCGTGTCTTTGAACTTCCGCAGAGCGCTTGAAGCCCCAGTCTGGTGATGAGGTACGGGCCGCCCTTCACCGAGGAGACGAGCTTTCGCCGCTTCAACTGCTGGAAGACCTCCAGCGTGCAGAGCGACAACTGCCAGCCCTCTGGCGTGACACACGCCACATGGGTCAACTTCCCGTTCTCATCCTTGTGCTTCAGAATACGCCCGCCCTGAGCCAGCACGTTCAGGACGCGCAGCTCCTTGCGTGAGACGTTCACGGAGGAATCCTACCAATTTGATGCGGGAGAGGGGCACACGACGCCCCCTTCGGCTGTTTCAGCAGCCGATGTCCGCCCAGTGTGTGGGCGGGGCCTCAGGGTGATCTAGGCCTCCTGCGCATCAACCTCGAACGTCAGCGGTTTGCCTCGTGGTAACGAGGGGACCGTGGGTTGTCAAGTGACAGGGCCCGCATCCCTGGCGAATACTTCGGAGGTAAGCGTTCAGGGGGGCGGTTACAGAAGGAACATGCCAGTAGCCGGCGGGAGGCTTGTCGCTCGCTGATGCGGCGTGGCGCCCCCCTCCTTCGTATGCGTTGCAGGCTCTATGGGCCCACCCACCGCAACATCACTGCGATGTCGCGGCATCCATCCAAGACCGAAGGAGTACAACGTGAGCAGGCCGATTACTCCAGACATGAGAGTGACTGGCCAATTCTGTGGCCAGGTCCGCTCCCCAGCCCATTGGCCACACCACGAACAGCGCGTCAGCTAATCATGGTTTGCAATCTCGCCGTCTCTCCGCCGATCAGCAGCAGGAGTGACGCCTTCGGGCAGCACGACTGCCGCCTTGTCAGGACCGGGGCCTGGGCTCGGTGTGGAGAAGCGCCGGAGCATTCGCTCCAGCAACATGGGTGCTCCGCCTCGCAAGTACGACACCGCGATGACACCCGCGAACCCAGCGAACGCCACCCCCATGGCGGCTAGCGCGGAGAGGCGGTTGCCGTAGCCCGCGACGGAGAGCCCCACCAACAACAGCACATGGCCCAGATACCAGGTCAACGCCAGACGTCCCGTGGACACCAGCGCCTCCCGAATGCATCGCGGGACGTGGTTCCCCAGGACGAAACTGCCACCCAGGACCAAGCTGGCGATACCCAGCGCGGAGAGCATGAACAGCGGCATGGAAGGAAGGGAGTGCGTGCCGAGGAGCGCCGCTACGACGGTTGCTCCCAGGCGCTCGCCCATCGCGCTTTGAATCGCGACCTTCACCAGCCCCGCAGAGACGAACTCCGACAGAACGAACAGACAGATGCCCGCCCACAGCATTCGCCACTGCGTGGCCCTGTCGCGCCAGTCGAGACGGGCCAGCCGCAGGCCCAGCACGAAGAACGCCAACCAGGGGAGCAAGGGACGAAAGCCATCAACCACCAGGTTGAGGGCAAAGCCGGATGGAGTCCAAAGGCCCCGGTACGTGAGCGTTGCCCAATCCCAACGGGCATCCCAGTCCACGAAGACGGCCGCGAGCGGAGAGATGAGGATGAGCGCGGCCACAAGCCCCGAGAGAGCCTTGGATGACCAGCGGTGCAACCACGGCGAGGCCAGGAGCGCGACGCCGTAGAGCCGCAAGATGTCGCCGGGCCACACGATGAGGTTGAGAACTCCCAGCACCCACAGGAAGAGGGCTCGACGCCACAGCACGCGGCGTGAGTCGGTGGTTTCCCTCCGCGAGAGAAGCTGCCCCACTCCCAGGCCCGCCAGGAGGACGAAGGTGGCGGCGGCGCGCCCTTCGGTCAGGTTGAACACGATGCGCTCCCAGCCCGATAGACCCGAACTGGGAGGCCCCAGGACGAGGAACGCGTGCACCACGAACATCCCGCAGATGGCGCAGGTTCGAGCGATATCAATGCCCTGAAGCCGCTCCGAGGGATTCGGGGTCATCGTGGGCGCGCCTTCCTGGCGCCAGCGAGGTGCCCCGTGCCATGGCCGTGAAGCAGCGTCTCGTGAAGCGTTCGAGCGGCATCGTTCGCGGCGAGGTCACCTTGGGCGACCGCCGTCCAGGCCGCGTACAGAAGCGCCTCGAAGGTGGCGAACAGCCACGCGCTCGGGAGGTCCTGGCGCAGCACGCCTGCGTCCCTGGCGCGCAGCAAGATGCGCATGATTTGTTCGTCCACCCGGGCTTCGGCGGCCTTGAGCGAGGGCTCCTGGCTCAGCTCGGAGACGACCAGGAGGAACCGGAGCCTGTCGCCCCATGGGGCCAGTGCGCCCACCAAGGACTCCAGAGCCACATCGGGAGTCTGCCGCTCGAACCGGTGCGCCTTCAACGCCTGTTCGAGCTGCACCAGCGAGTCCAACCCCGCCTCGCGGAGGAGTTCCTCGCGAGAGCCGAAGTACCGGTGAAGTGTCGCCCGTCCGACCCCCGCGGACCGGGCCACATCGACGAGTGGCGCGGAGGGGTCCACCGCGAACGCACGAGCCGCCGCGCTCAAGATGCTCGCTCGAGTATCCGAGCCAGACACGACAGGCGGAGTTGCACTGATTCTTTTTCGTTCCACATGAGACACTTTAGTCTCACCCAAGACGTAAAGCAAACCTCGGGCCCGCGCACGCTCCTGTGCCTACCCAAAATTCGGTCGCTGCTTCATGGGGGCATCGAGTCTGCATCCCGCGTTGCGACCAGGCGGGCGAAGACACCGGCGCGTAGCTTTGAGCGCCGCCACCACCACGCTGGGACCAGGGGTCTCCGCCTCCCGCAGAGTGCGGACCATCTGCTCCTCGATAAGCCTGTGCTTCCTCTCGACCGACCTACCTCCTGGCCGCGAGGACGCTCTCACTCTTCGACGGGTCCGAAAATTGGGGAGCAGCTCAGTGCGCCTGGTGGGGTTCCCTATCAGTCATTCCTGATGGCGCTTCCACTCGTCGTATAGTCCATGCTCGTCCGCCGGGCGCAGAGGCCGCAAGGCGAGGGACTGGGCTTGGGGCCCGCGGGCCAACTGCGCGTAGAGCGACGCAGTGGAGAGGCCGAAGGCTTCGCCCTCCTCGTTGGAGTAAGCGAAATAGGCGCCCTGGATTCCGCACAGGTGCATGGCGGCCAGACACATCGGGCAGGGATGACCACTGGCATAGACGACGCAGCCGCTCAGGCTGGCGCTACCGAGGCTCTGGCTCGCTCTGCGAATGGCCAGAAGCTCGGCGTGGGCGGTGGGATCCTTCGTCTGATTGACCTCGTTGACCGCGCGCGCGATCACCCGACCGTCGCGCACGAGCAAGGCCCCGAACGGACGGCCACCGGACTTGACGTTGGTGCGAGCCAAGGCGATGGCCTCGCGCATGAATTCTTCGGCGGACGGCTCCATCAGCGACCTCCAGCGGCTACGAGCATCTTGGCAATCGCGTCTTGTTTGCGCTCGCGGGCGTGTTGGAGCGGCGTGACGCCGTTTCCGTCCGCCAGGTTGACGTCGGCACCGCCGTCAATCAGGAGGCGTACGATCGCCTGGTGACGTGGCCCGCCGTCGCTGAGCAGGATCGCCTCGAGCAGTCCAGTCCAGCCCAGGCGATTGGTCGCCAGCAAGAGCGACGTGTTGCCCGCGGAGTCCCGGGCGTCTACGACCGCCCCCTGGCGCAGCAGCTCGGAGACCGCCGCCGCATCGCCCTTTTCCGCGGCCTGAAAGAGCGCCTCGGGAGAGCCGCCGTTCCCCGCTCCCGCAGAAGCTGCGCAGGCCATCGTGAACAGCGTCATGAGCATCACCCTCCAGATGTTCGCCAGGGGCACGACTTCACCTCCTGGCGAGGTGCGCTAATCCCCGGCCATTTCATATGAAAACAAAATACTAGAATGCCCCATAGTGGAGTTCTGAATAGTTCGACCGAGAGCTCTTCGTGGAGACCCCCGCATGCTCGATCTCTTCTTGCTGCGAAGCTTCGTCGCGGTCGCCGAAACGGGAAATTTCACCCGGGCCGGCGAACGCCTGCACCTGACCCAATCGACCGTCAGCCAGCAGCTCATCCGCCTTGAGCAGAGCCTGGGTTGCCGGCTGCTGAACCGCAGCCAGCGTCACGTAGTGCCCACGGAAGAGGGGGAGCGCCTGCTTGGCTATGCGCAGCGGATCCTTCGCCTGGCCGAGGAAGCGACCGTCGAGTTGAACCCCAGCGGCAGCGGCGGTGTGTTGCGATTAGGCCTGCCCGAGGATCTCGGGGGCGAAGCGCTGATGCCGCTGCTGACGCGCTTCGCAGCCGAGCGACCGCGCCTGCGTCTAGAGGTCGAGTGTGGGTTGAGCCACCACCTCTTGCGCCTCTACCGCAACGGCGAGCTCGACCTGCTGCTGGTCAAGCAATGGGGCGCCGACAGCGACGCCCAGGGGCGCTGGGCGGAGTCCCTGTGCTGGATCGACAGCGCGACGCAGCCGGTGACGGCAAGGCACCAGGGTGGAACGGATGCTCTGCCGCTGGTGGCGTTCCCCGTGGGGGCACTCTATCGGCAGGACATGATCCACGCGTTGGAGAGTCGCGGGCGTGCGTGGCGGATTGGCTACTCGAGTGCCAGCCTCGCGAGCCTCTGCGCGGCGGTGAGCGCTGGACTCGGCGTCAGTCTGTTACCTGCGAGTAGCGTGCAGTCCGGCCACCGCGTACTGGGCGAGAAGGATGGCTTTCCTGCCGTAGACGGGCTCGAGCTTGCCCTCTACGCCCGTTCGAATCTCGGCGCCGTCGGCCGTACCCTGCGCGACGAACTGTCCGACCTTTGCACCCAGCGTGCAGAAGCTGCGGCTCGTGTTTGCCTAGGGACAGGGTGAAGGCCGCCGTCATGCGCGTGGATTCTGATAGGGACCGAGGCCCGCGCAAGGCGAAGCGCCACACGCGGGCCCCGGGACGACCGGTCTCAGCAGAACCAGCCGTTCTGCACCTGGCCGTCCACGCCACAGTCGCCCCAGGCGTGGCCGGAAACCCACTCGCTGCCGCCGCTATACACGGTGAAGGTCTTCCCGCGAGTCAGCGTACAGGTCGAGCCGTTGGGGCGGTGCACCGTCAGGTCGACAGCACAGACCGTGAGCCGCTTCCCGTTGTCCCACGTCTGCGCGTAGTAGTACGGGCCCGCCATCGCAGTCACCGTGCCCTCGCCATCCTTCTGCGGCGCGGTCGCCACTGGCACCTCCTGCAGGGTCTCCGGAGCTTGCTCCTCGCCTCCACAGCCAACGAGAAGGGCAGTCGCAGCGAGGATGGATGCAATCAAACGCATGGGTGTACTCCAATGAGGGGGCGCACATACCAAGCCGGCAAATCCGGCTATACCAGTTTACGACAGGATTTGATTCCTGCCAATGCATCCGAAGTCTGGGTGGCTCCTGGAGCGACCTTTTTCTGACAATTCAATAGGCACCTATTCCTAACGCCTTGCGTTGGAGATTTTCGGGCACTGCGTCATATCCCAGCTTTCTCGGCGAAGGCGTCTCCACGCATGCGCTTCCACTGAGGTGTGGGCTCATCTCCAATCGGGAGTGTTGCCAATAACGTGCTGTCTTCCGACGAAGTTCACCGTTGAGGCGTCTCGATACGAGCGCGTTCGTCAGGAACATGCGCACGCTGGCGGAGTTCGTCACGCGCACGACGACCGACTGCACCGCGTGGAACTACTGATGCTTCATTGACGCCACCTTCCCGGGTTGGGGGCGCGGCGGGCTTCGTGCTCGGGACTCCTCCGCTGGTGTCCCGCATGTCCGATATGGCGGTGCCTGGCATGCGTTTGACCGGCACCTCGAAGGCTCCAGGTGTATCCCATGACAAAGACACACAGGCCCACCTTGCTGCTGGCCATGGTGCTGCTGGCGTGTGGGGACCCATCCCTCACAGAGCCTGCCTCCTCGGAGCAGTCTGTGGTCGCCCTCGAGACCGCGGCGGAGCCAGAGGACATCCTCGCCCGGCTCCAGTCCATTCCCGGGCTCAGCGTTGTCCTCGAGCAGCCCTCGCCCTTTCCGGGCACGCGCTTCTTCCTGCTACAGCTCGAGCAGCCCGCAGACCACGAGCGTCCTCACGGAGAGCGCTTCCAGCTCCGGATGACGCTCCTTCACCGCTCGGTGGACGCGCCCATGGTGCTCTCCACCGAGGGCTACATGCTGGCGCCCAGGCCCTGGCAGGCCGAGCCCACCGCCTTGCTCGGTGCCAACCAGCTCTCCGTGGAGCACCGCTTCATGGGGACATCCGTGCCGGCATCCCGGGATACGCGGCTGCTCACCATCTACCAGGCCGCGAGCGACAGCCACCGCGCCGTCCTGGCCTTCAAACCCCTGTACCCCGCGCGCTGGCTCTCCACCGGAGGCAGCAAGGGCGGCGTGACGGCCGTGTATCACCGCTATTTCTACCCGGATGACGTGGACGCCACCCTGCCGTATGTCGCGCCCAGCAACCATGGGCTGCGCGACGTGCGCTACGTCCACTTCCTCGCGAAGCTGGGGGATGCGGACTGCCGCGCGAAGCTGGAGGCCTTCCAGCAGGACGTGCTGCTACGCCGCGGGGAGCTGCTGCCCTTCGTGGACGCGCTAGGTATGAAGTGGAACACCGGCTTCACCGTCGTGGGCGGTCCGGACCGCGCGCTGGAGTTCTCCGCCGTCGAGGCATCCTTCTACTTCTGGCAGTACGGCACCGCGTCCGCTTGCGCGAGCATTCCCGCCCCCGGCGCGCCGGCGGCGGAGACATTCGCCTTCCTGGACGATGTCGTCGGCGTTGCCTTCACTTACTCGGACCGATTCATCGCCCCCTTCGAGTACGCCTACTACCAAGCCGCGACGCAGTTGGGCTGGTCGCGCTACCCCGCGAATCATCTGCGAGGGCTTCTGCGCTACCCAGGGGAGAACACGCCCGACGTGTACGTGAGCTTCCCTGTGACGGAGCCGTTCGACATGAGGGCCATGCTGCGGGTGGAGCACTGGGTCCGCAACCACGGCAAGCGGATGCTCTTCATCTACGGGGAGAATGACCCGTATTCCGCCACGGCATTTTCCGTGCGCGAGGGCAACGACTCGTTCCGCTTCTTCGCTCCGGAGGGCAACCACGGTGCGAGCATCGGCGGCCTTGCCGAGCCCGAGCGGGCCCTCGTCCTGGAGCGCCTCTTCACGTGGATGGGGATGAGCGTTCCCTCCGCGGAGGTTCGCGCGCAGGCACTCGAGCACGCGACCGAGGCGGCGACTTCGAAGCGCGCTGCGTCATGGGTACCACGAGGCCACCTTCAGCGACGCGTCCAACCGCAGGACGATGGCGGAGTCACTCCAAGCCCCTAGGGCCCGCCGGTGATGCCCACCCCTCACGGTGGGCGCCAGGGAACTGAACCTCACGACAGCGGACCCCGTGCTTCAGGAGGCCCCATGGCGGAGCCCCTCCGTGATGGGGGGCTCTACCCTCACTCCAGGCCCGTGACGCCCGCGCTCAGAAGCAACTCTTCTGGCCCAGGAGGGACGTGTTCGTCTTGAACTCACAGGCGCAGTTGCTCACCATGCACTTGAACGAGGCGGACTCCTCACACAGCGACTCGACCTTGCGCCAGGCGACGACGGGCCTCTCCCAGGTCAAATCCTTCGTATAGAGAACGCCGTTCTTGACCGCGAAGGCGTGCTCCCAGGTCCAGGATTCGTTCGCGGTTTCATTCTCGGTGTTTGAGCAGCGGCTCGTGATGGTCATGACCAGACGGTCGTTCTCCACCTTCCAAGTCCCCAGATCGTTCCTCAAGTCCGCCTCAATCAGGAGGACGGACTTCCCCTTGATGAGCATGGCAAACGGATAGCTGGAACCGCTCTCCCTGCGATAGAGGCCGTCGCTCAGCTTCCCCCCGTTCAGCGGGGGAGCATCCGTCACCTCCGCGCCGTCCGCATCCCACGTGCTGCACCAACTCACGGTGTCACACTTGAGCGCGGAGTCCGAGCCGCCTCCGCCTCCGCCTCCGCCTCCGTCCCCCTCCCCTTCGCTTGAGTCGCCACACCCCACCACCAGCATGGACAGAAGCACCAGGTACCGTGTCGCCGCCTTCATGTCGTCCTCCCAGGAGTCCTCAGGGAGCCCCCATGCCCCCCTACTGACTGGAAGAGACAGGCCGTGCGACACCGTTGCGTGAAATCGACCAACATTGTTGCAGCCCCCCGGGACGGCGGCGCCGTTGATGGGCCGCGGAGAAGCTGCGGAAGCTCTCCGACACAGAGGTGCCCGGCGGCAGCGTGTCGGGGCTGGCTCAGCACCAGGTGGACTCCGCATCCGTCGCAGTAGGTGCATCCCGGCTCTGTTACCGTCGCGCTGCCATGATTCTCGCGCGTCAGCCTCGGAGCCCCACTCTGGCTCCTCTCGTGGAATCCCTCTGGACATACGACGGGCAGCTCGCCCACGGCTTCGAGCGCATGCTGCCGTCTGGCCGTATGCAGCTCCTCGTCAATCTTCATGAGGACGCGTTCCGGGACTACAGACTCGATGGCCGCCTTGCACACAAGACTCGTGGTGTAGCGATTCAGGGCGCCCACGCCGCACCGAGAGTCGTCGACACTGCCTCCCAGCGCTCCATCTGCGGGGTGAGCTTCGCCCCCGCGAGTGCGTCGCCATTTCTAGGCGTGCCGGCCTCCGAGCTTACCGGGAAGCTCATCGACCTCTACGAAATCTGGGGGCGTGACGGCCCCCTCCTTCGTGAGCGCCTGCTGCAAGCCCCCACTCCCGCGGCCCGGCTCGACGTGCTCGAGGCGGCGCTGCTCGCACGGGCACGCTCGTCGACGCCTCGCGACGAAGCAGTGGCGGTCGCGTGCTCGCTGTTGATGGGCGGCGCGAGCGTCCGGGCTGTAGGAGTTCGACTCGGCCTTTCGCCGCGCCGGCTCATTGAGCGGTTTCAAGTACATGTCGGCATCAAGCCCAAGCTCTTCGCGCGCATCGCCAGGTTCCAGCGCGTGCTCGAATCGACCGGAGGGGAGCTGACCTGGGCCACCCTGGCCGGTGAGCACGGGTTTTCGGACCAGGCCCATCTGGTCCGCGAGTTCAGGGCATTCTCGGGAGCCACTCCCGTCGCGTATCGCCCTCGGTCGGATGAGGCCCGGAACCACGTACCTCTCGACGAGCGGCAATTTCCTTCAATACGAGGCGGGCCGCCCCGGGGCACATTGCGCCAATGTCCCCAAACGAAACCCTGACCGAAGTCCAACCGCGTCCCCTTGAGGACCGACCGTACGGCAAGCGCGAGGGTCGCGTGCGCGACCTGTTCAGCCACATGTGGCATCTCGGCAACCAGACGGAAGCGCTCACGGGAGAAGCGCCTCGCAAGCAGAGGGTCCCATCGAAGCACGACAAGGAGGGGCAGTCGTGAAGGTCCTACGTATCGTCACCAATGTGGGCGCGACGACGCCAGCCGCCGCCAAGCGATTCTACCGGGACGTCCTCGGGCTCGACGTCCTGATGGACATGGGGTGGATTGAAACCTACGGCTCAAGCGAAACGATGACTGTGCAGATTAGCTTCATGTCGCAAGGGGGCTCAGGCGCACCAGTGCCAGACATTTCCATCGAGGTCGACGACCTCGATGCGGCCCTCACTCGGGTGAAGAAGGCGGGAATCCCGATAGAGTATGGACCGGCTGACGAGCCCTGGGGCGTGCGCAGATTCTTCGTGCGCGACCCCTTCGGACGGCTGGTGAACCTGCTCATTCATCAACGTTGAGCCATGCGGGGCTTCGAGCCGCACGCGGTGCTGGCTACGAGCACGGCGGAACCTGCCGCCACGGCTCACGCACAACCGACTCGTGCTGGAGAGCCTCCTGAGCCGAGATTTTTGGGACGCCGGTAGGCACCTCCCCTCTTTCTCCTCGAACACATGGGCAGCCATCCGCCGGCTGGCGGATGGCTCGATGCCGTCCACGCCCATCGCGAAGCGAAGAGAGGAATCTCCACATGCCGCCGCCCCCTGTCCGCCGAGACCCGCCGAAGCCGCCGCCCGTCAAGCCTCCGCCCGCGCCCCTACAGCCGCCCAAGTCGAAGCGCGCGCCGGCCACACAGAAGCCCGTCCCGGCGGCGACACAGCCGCCCAAGGACTCCTTCAAGCCCACGAGCCCCGGGACGACGCCCCCTCGGGTGCAAATGGGGCCCTACGTCCCCGGGCATGAGCCCAAGAACGACAAGCCCCAGACACAGCCAGCTCCCGCGGCCCCAAAGAAAGAGGAGCAGGAGTCGAAGGGTCTCGAGAACTGGGAGACGTATCCCAAAGCGCTGGACACGAAGGTAACAGCCCGCCAGCAGCTCCAGGATGGCAAGGACCGAGTCCAGACCTGGAAGGACAACCGAAGCGCGGGGCACGGTCTCGCGAAGACCATGAAGGAGGGCGTGAAGGACAACTTCGTCAAGTCCATCGAGGGCGGCAAGAACCCAAAGGACCTGGACAATGGCCTAGGGAGGCTGGGCAAGGCCAACACGGCCATCAAAGGCGGCGTCGGCGCCTACACCCTCGTCGATGAAAAGGTGAGTGATGCCTACAAGGCCCTCGCCACCGGGGGGCTGTCGAGCAGCAATCCCCAGGAGCGCAGCGAAGCCCTGGATGCGCTCGCCAGTGCGGGCAAGACCTCCACCGAAACTCTGAAGGCGGGGCTCGAGACAGCACGAGACCTCGAGAAGTACGGGAGCGCGACCCGGGCTGCCAACTTGGCCCTCAAGGCCGCCGCCCCGGACCTGGGCCTCAAGGGGCGGCTCAAGATTGCTCACAACCTCTCCATCAAGGCGTTCAACCATGCGGACGCCGGGGATGTGGGCACCGCTGAGAAGTTCGAAGCGCTCAAGAAGGCCAGTCGGTCCTCCACGACGGACATCGCCGCCGAGGCGCACGGCGAAAGCAACAACAAGGCACAGAAGCGGCTCAACCAGGGGATCAAGACAGGCGCCGAGAAGACCGCGGACAGCGCGTTCGACGCGGCCATCGAGAAAGGCGCCAAGGCCGCAGGCGGAAAGCTGGCCAAGGTAGCGGGACGATTCGTGCCAGGCGCGAACGTCGCCGTCGCCGCCTTCGACATCGCCACAGCCATCGCGACGTCCAACTCCAAGGACGCCAGCCCAGGCAAGAAGATAACAGCGTGGACAACCGCCGCAGGCTCCGTGCTCGCGGCCACGAACATCCCGGTGGTGAGTCAGGTCGGCGCGGCCTTCTCTACTGTCTCCGACCTCGTCGGAAGCTTCTTCTAGGAGCCCTCCATGCACTCGCCTCCTGACAAGTCCAACCCAGGCCAGCCGCTCTCGATTGGGGAGTTGCAGGGCATGGGGCTGTTGAACCAAGCGCCGGGAGCGGTCGCCTTCCGCAATGCGACGAGCCCTCGACTTCCGCTCCCCCGCGAGGCCCCTTCGCTGGAGGAACTCCGGGTGAAGATGCCGGAGCTCGGGAGAATTTCGCCCGAGGCCATCCTCGATCGCTTCGCCACGCTGTGCCGCGCGGTGGCGCCACGCAGGGAGCGCGAGCCGGGCGAAGCCGTTGACTCCGGAGACGACGTGCTCCTGGACGTCGTCGGCTTCGCCAACGGAAGGCTCATCCCGTTCTCCGCCCGCGCGGGATGGCGGACGGAAGCCACACCCGACCCGCTGCTCCCCGGCTTCTTCGAAGCCCTGGTGCAGGCCCGGGTTGGCGATTCCGTCGCGGTGGACCTCGTCCTGCCTGATGACTACGCGGTGGAGTCCCTCCGTGGCGTCCCTGCTCGCTTCGACGTGAAGGTGAAGGCGGCCTACCAGGTGACGCTCCTGGGGGAGTCCTCTCCAGAACTCTTCGCCGCGCTGGGACGCGGAGGCACGCTCGACGAGGTCATGGAGTCCATCGCCGGGGAACTCATCGCCCAGCGGGACGCGCGGTACTTGTGGGACTTCCAGGACCACGTGATGAGGGAGGTGGCTCGGCGCACGCATGTCGAGGTGCCACGGAGCCTCATCGACGAAGAAATCCGCCAGCGGTGGGCCGAGGCCGAGTATCCAATCCTGGTGGGCCTGGGCCTACCGAACGAGCGGGTCCGGGAAGGACTTGATGGGTGGCTGCTCGACGACTCCACCCGGAGCGAAGTGGAGTACCGGCTGCGGCTGGCGCTTGGGCTTCGGGCCATCGCCGAAAGAGACCACATCCAGTCCGATCGGGAGTCCGCGGAGGAGCTGTTCAGCAGCCTCGCGGAGAGAACCCAACTGAGCCGTGGTGAGCTGGGGCGCCTGCTCCAGTCCGACAAGAACCTCGGCCGGAGGTTCGACACGCTGACGATGCACACGGCGGTCGTCAGCCACATCCTGTCCAAGGCCGACGTTTCGCGGGAGTAACGGCAAGGCCATCGGCCTGGGGGCGGAGGGAGAAGGCGCTCGGCTCGAAGAATGGGGGGGAAGAGCACGTCCGGGGAAGACGGCCTCGACGGCGGCGCAAGGCCCCCCACACCTTCGCTCCCGGTGTCACCGCTTGCATTGGAGCATTGAGCCATCCATGCCGAGAGACGAACCGTAAAGGCAGACTTGGGCTTGCCCTGATTCCGTGGCGCTCCCGCACGTGATGTGATTCGCGAGCGAGGGTTCAGGCGGTGTCGGGCTCCTCCTTCACCACGGCCTTGATTGTCCTTTGCCGAACACAGTGAACCGCACAGCGACAAGGCAGGAATTCGCCCACGCTGGACTCACGGAACGTCGGAAGCCTCTCTCGGGAATCAAGAATTGAGTGAGGTCCATCTCCGCTCCGTCGCGAGTCAACGCAGTCCTGCCCGTGCCATCGAGGGCAAAGAGGGAATGGGGCAACCTGCGTCCCAAAATTCCCTGGTGACCTGCCTGCACGCACATTCAAGCTCCCGAGCTCTGCTATGTTCGGAAAGCCGGAATGCGTTGCGGAGTCCTCACCCATGCAGTCGTGCCCCCAGGAAACGACGCTGACGGACTTGATTGCCGGGCTGCTTTCCGAAGCGCACCGGGCCCAAGTCCTGGCACACGTCGAGACCTGTGCCGACTGTCGGTGGACACTGGCAGCGGGAGTGGGCACTCAAGCACCCTCCAGCGCTCCGTCTGCCCCTGGGGAGGCGAATTCCCAGCCACTGCTGCTTGGCGCCAGGCTCTCCCGGTATGTGGTGCGAGAGTGCCTCGGCGCTGGCGCCATGGGCATCGTGTACGCGGCGGATGACCTAGAGCTCGGTCGCCGGGTGGCCCTCAAGGTGTTGCGCCCCAAGGGAAGCCAGCGAGAGGAGCTGCAGCAGCGGCTGCTGCGCGAAGCCCAGGCACTGGCCCGGCTCTCACACCCCAATGTCGTCACCCTCTATGACGTGGGCGCCTACGGAGACGGTGTCTTCCTGACCATGGAGCTGGTGGAGGGCACCACCCTGGCGGAGTGGATGAAGGAGCCGCGTCCCTGGAAGGAGGTGCTCCGGGTCTTCCTTGAAGCCGGCAAAGGACTGGCCGCCGCGCACGCCGCGGGACTGGTGCACCGCGACTTCAAGCCCGCCAACGCCCTCATTGGGAAGGACGGGCGGGTCTTCGTGACGGACTTCGGCATCGCCCGGCTCCTCCACCAGGAAGAGGGCGCATCGCACCAGGAGCACATTGAGGCCCCTGTCACTCCCACGGGTCGGCTCACCCGGACGGGCCAGGTGCTGGGCACGCCCGCCTACATCGCCCCGGAGTTGGTGCGAGGTCAGCGCGCGGATGCCCGCTCCGACGAGTTCAGCTTCTGCGTGGCGCTCCACGAGGCCCTCTTTGGGGCGCGCCCTTTCCAAGGGGAGACGATGCAGGAGCTGGTCCTGGCCGCGCAGCAAGGGAGGATGAGCCCTCCGAAGCGCGAGGTGAAGGTCCCGACCCGGGTTCGACGCGCCATCTTCCGGGGGCTCAGCCCGAAGCCCGAGGATCGCTTCCCCAACATGCAGGCGCTGCTGGCGGCCCTCGCGCCACCGCCGCACCGGAGACTGGTGCCGCTTCTCGTCACGACGACCGTGGCCGGAACGATGGGCATCCTCGCGGCCTACGGGACGACGGCGCAGCGGCGCGATGACAGCTGTGCGCGGGAAGCGGAGAAGCTCGCGGTGGCATGGAGCCCCGCGCGGCGCGAACGGATCCGCACAGCCTTCCTCGCCACCGGCATGACCTACGCAGCCCAGGCCTGGAAGCAGTTCTCGACGGTGATGGACGCCCACACCGCTCAATGGCAGGCGCTTCGCACGGAGGCCTGCCTGGCCGCAACCGGCGACACCGCGGACCAGGCCAGGCAGACCGCCGCGTGCCTCGATGCGCGGCTCTGGCAGATCGCCGCCGTCACGGAGGTGCTGGAAAAGGCGGACGCGCAGACGGTGCAGAACGCGCGCCAACTGACGGCCTCCCTCGAGGGTCTCGTCGGATGCCGCGATACGCCCGAACTCACCAGCCGTCCCCAGCCGCCCGACGACCTCCGCTCCCGCGTGAATGCGGCGCGGCACAAGCTGGCGCAGGTCCGGGCCCACATCGTGTCACACCGGTTCACCGAGGGCCTCGCGGTGACGTCAGCCCTGCTCGAAGAGCAGAAGGGGCTCGGCTACAAGCCGCTGGAGGCGGAGGTATTCCTGGCCCACGGCACCATCCTCGGGGGCCTCAACAAGCCGAAGGAAGCGGAGGCATTCTTCTACCAGGCCCTGTGGGCAGCCGAGGCCGCGCGTGACGACGAGACGGTGGCATGGGCCTGGCTGGAGCTCATCTGGGCGGTGGGCGAGGAGCAGTCCCGCCCCGACGAAGCGGAGAAACTCATCCAGCACGCTCGGGCCGCCGTCGAGCGGCTGGGACGGGAGCGCTTCCCGGACATCACGACGGAACTGCACACGCGCCTGTCGTCGCTGCGAGAGGCGTACGGCCAGCTCGCCGAGGCGGAGCAGGAGGCGCTCCAGGGACTGGAGTTCTCTCGGAGGAGGAATCACCCGGACAGCCTCCGCACGCCCAACCTCCTCCATCAGTTGGGACGCATCCGCTTCGGCCAAGGCCGCCATGAAGACGCGCTGAAGCTCCACCGCGAGGCCCTGGAGCTGCGCGAGCGCATCCTGGGCGCTGACAATCCGGCCCTCGTGACGTCCTACAACCGGGTCGCCACTGCCTCGCTGGAGGTGGGCCGGTACACCGATGCCGTCAGCGCCTGGCGCAAGGCCCTGGCCCTTCAGGAGGCATCCTCCAACCCGGAGACCACCCCCATGGCGACGGTTCTGCTGAACCTCGCCGTGGTCTCGCGCGTCGCGGGTCGACTGGAGGAGGCACGCTCCATGGCTGAGCGGGCGCGCGCCATCTTCGAGCGGGCCCGGGGCCCCAACCACGTCACCGTCATCTTCGCGCTCTCAGCGCTGGCAGACATCTCCAGTGATGCGGGCCAGGGCGACGAGGCGCTGGGCCTTGCCACCGAGGCCCTGGAGCGCATCCAGCGTTCACTGGGCCCGGACACGCCACGCGCCGCCCTGCCCCTGACAGTCCGAGGACAGGTGTACCTGAAGGCGGGCCGCCATGCCGAGGCACGACGCGACCTGCTGGACGCGCTCCAGCGGCTCGAGAAGGAACATGGCCCGGAGGGCGGGAAGACGGTGAGCGTGCTGCTTCCCCTCGCCGAGCTTGCCCTGGCGACCCGGGCTTCGAAGGAGGCGCTCGCGTACTGCGAGCGGGCGAGGAAGGTCACCGAGAAGGCGGGTGGCGCGGAGTCCCCGGACGGCGCCAGCGCCCTTGCCTGCGCTGGGGAGGCGCATCTGGCGCTGGGCACCTCGGCGGAGGCGGTCCCCCTGCTCGAGCGCGCCCGGCGCATCCAAACCCAATGGGGTGAAGTCAAAGACCCGCGGGTCGCCGGCAAGACCGCCTTCCTCTTGGCCCGGGCGCTCATGGAAACGCGCGCTTCCCCGGAGCGGGCGCGGGCGCTGGCGCTGGCCGAGGAGGCCCGGATGCGGCTGGAGTCCGTGGGGGTCCGGGGCCAGTCGGAGCTCCAGACGGTGCTGGCCTGGCAACGGCGTGAGGCGAAACGATGAGCGACGAACAGCGAACAGGCTCCCTGGCGGCGCTGCTGCGGGCGTCCGTGTCTCGGGAGCAGCGGGCCGAGCTGGAGGCCGAGGAGGGATTCGAGGCGCTGCTGGACACGCACGTCGAGGCAGCGCGGACCCAGTGGCCCACGTTCTCACTCCCGGCAGAGACCTTCGTGCGGCACCTGGCCCGGCACCTGCCTGTGGGAAAGGCCGCGGAGGTGATGCGCATCCTCCAAAGTGCCGACCTGTATCTCGCGTGCGCCTGCGCCTCCGGGGACGAGGCGGCCCTCAAGGCCTTCGAACAACACGTCCTCCGGCACGTCCCTGCCCGGCTCGGGAAGGTGTCGCCGCCCCTGGTGGAGGAAGTGCTGCAGATGCTGCGCGAACGGCTGCTGGTGGGCAGCAGCAACACGCCACCGAGGATTGCGAGCTACGGGGGGCGAGGGCCCCTGCGGACCTGGGTGAGCATCATCGCCGCGCGCATCGCCTCGGAGTTGATGGGCCACGACGAGCGCCATCAGCTCGTCGCGGAGCCTCCCGAGGAACTCGCGCGGATGCTGGCCCCGAGCGACCCCGAGTACGCGCTGCTGCGCGAAGATGCGCGCCAGCTCCTCGTCGAGTCGCTCCGAAAAGCGGTGGCGGTGCTCTCCGAGCAGGAGCGGACCCTGCTGCGCTTGCATCATTTCCATGGGTTCACGATGGACCGGCTGACGCTCATGTACGGCGGTTCGCGCTCCGGCGTCGCGCGCAAGGTCGCCGATGCCCGCGAGCAACTGCTCGAGCGCGTTCGCATGGAGCTCGCGCCAAGGATGAAGCAGGACCAACTCGCCCTGGAGAGCCTCCTGGGACTGGTCAGCAGCCGACTGGACATCAGCCTGCTGGGCTTGCTGGCCTGAAACCCCTGGCGCCCATCTGCCGTCGGGCGCCCGACTGCCGGCGCTCCTGACGCACCGGCGTCCTGCCGGCTTGCCAGGGCAACGCCGCCGCCAGCGTCGTCTCCGGAGATTTTTGGGACGTCGGTGGGCCACCTCCCTCTTTCTCTTCGATTGCAGGGGCAGACACGCATCGACTCGCGCAGGACGTACGCACGTCGGGCATGCCTCATGCCCGGCCCTCCAATCACGTGCGCGGCGAAGCCCCATCAAGAGGAGATGTCCCATGGGTTCAGTGACAGCGGTCGGTGGTTCTGGTGCTCCGAAAGTCGACCCCGCCGAGGCACAGCGCCGCGCGGAGGAGGCCCGGCAGAAGGCGGAGGCGGCGGCCGTCGAGGAATCCAAGACGCCCCCCTGCAGTCAGAAGGACATCGACAAGGTCAAGCCGACGAAGAACGAACTCGACTCGGCCTTTGAGGGCACGAGTCGAAAGGCGGAGTTGGAGAAGTTGCTGGGATTGACGCCCCCGCCCCCGCAGGAAGTCATCCAGACTGTCGGGAGCGGCGCAGCGCCCGGGGTTCCGTTCGACGCAATGAAAACGCTGGACGCGCAGGCCGTCGCCCATGGCCCCTTTGGGCAGACATCCACGGGCTCGTCCACCGATGCCTGGTTCCACCAGCGACAGGGCTCCAACACTGGGGTGGTGCCTTCCGACGCGGCCCCCGGAAACACCGTTCCCATCATGCCGTCCCCGGTGACGTCGAAGCAGTAAACGACGTCGGACGCCATGAGCGAGAGGACATCATGCCCCCTTCCATCTACGACAATGCAAGAGTCGTTGTGTCGAGCGGCCTGTCGCGACATGACACCTGCGTCTGGCTCATGTGCATCGGGCTCTCCCTTCTCCCCCTGAGCGCCCGAGGCGATGTCTCTCCAGACGTACACCGCTGTGCGGTATCCATCCACCAATTGATAGGGAACCTCGAGTACGAGCAAGCACTTGAGCAGGTTCTCCACGGCAAGGCGATGTCGAAGAAGCCTGAGGATCAGGTTGTAATGTCGCTCTACGAGGGCGTCATCATCGTGGAGATGAGTGGGCGGTTGAGCGACGCCGAAGCCACCTTCAAGGCGGCCCTCTTCTTGAACCCCGCTGCGAAGTTGCCGCTGCTGGTCTCACCCAAGCTGAAGCGGCACTTCGAATCGGTGCGCCAGGATGTCCTGAGCGAGCTGGCCGCGCGAGGAGTCAATCGTGAGCCCCTGAAGATGGAGGCCCCCACAGAGGCTCAGCGGGTTCAGGCGCCACGAGAGCCGCTTCCCACGGTGGCCTCGGGACTCCCGGAGTCTTCATCGTCTCCAGTGCCGGAGGTATCCGGCTCGCACTCCTCATTGCGAGACCGAGCGCTCATCCCCGCGGTGGCGGGAGGAGCCCTCGTCGTCACAGCGGGCGTCTTCTGGGGATTGGCGGAGGGAAAGAAGTCGAAGCTGGCGCACAAGGCGCAGCACATCGGCTCACAGGCCGAGGCCAGGAGCGTGGCCAGCAGCGCGCGCGGGCTGCAGACAGTCTCCGTGGGGCTGCTGGTGGGAGGCCTGGTGGGGCTGGGCGCCGCCACGGGAATGTACCTGCTGGGGTCGCCAGAGAAGCAAGGCTCCCTACAATTCGGGCTGGATGGGACGTCCGCGTTCGTGTCTGGAAGGTGGCCATGAAGCCCCTGCGTCGCTCGACAGTCCTTGGATTGCTGGTGCTCAGCGTCCATCTCGCTGCGTGCCTCGACGTCGACGAGGCGGTGGTCCAATTCTGCAAAAGTAAACCTGGCGCATGCCTGGATGACGCATCGGATGCGGGCCCTGATGGCAATGGCAGTCTGGATGGAGGTAACGATGGAGGTGGCCCGGGCGGCGAGGACGGTGGGCCGCACGGCGGAGGGGATGGCGGTTCGGACGCAGGCGCTGACGGGGGACCTCCGGATGGCGGGCGCGAACCGCCGGGGTGGAAGTCGGTGGCACCGATGCAGGCGCGGCGCATAGGGCATACGGCCACGAAACTGGGAGATGGTCGGGTGCTCGTCGTTGGTGGGAGTAGCTCAGGCAACACCCCCACGAACACCACGGAGCTCTACACCGTCTCATCAAACAGTTGGCGTCCTGGGCCAGACCTCGAGACGGCGCGCATGGACCACACCGCCACCCTTTTACCGAATGGAAACGTATTGGTGGTCGGTGGCCGGGGCCCCGGTGGTGACGCGCTGGACAGTGCCGAAATCTACGATGCGGATGCGAATGAGTGGACTCCTGCCAGTCCCATCCCACTCGGAGCACGCGCCAGCCATGCCGCCGTCCTGCTTCCCTCAAGGAAGGTGCTGGTGGCGGGTGGCGGGAACTCGCATCTCGACGGGCTGAACACCGCCGCGCTCTATCACCCGGACACCGACTCCTGGACAGATGCAGGGAGCATGAATGTCAAACGCAACGTACTGACACTCACCCTCCTGGAAGCGGGCGTGGTGGTGGCCATTGGTGGCTTCAATGCTGCTGGAGCGGAGACGACGGCCGAGGTCTACGACTCGTATCAACCAGAGGCGGGATGGCGACTCCTCCCGGCACAGATGGAACATGGGCGCCACGGGCACGCCTCCACACCGCTGCCTTCTGGAAGAATCCTGGTGACCGGCTCCCTCGAGGGGTCACCTGGGAGGGTCCTCAAGGCAGCGGAACTCTTTCAATTGAGCAGCACTTCGTGGAAGCCCGAGGCAGAAATGATGGAAGCCCGCTTCTTTCACACGGCGACCGCATTGCCCTCAGGCGAGGTGCTGATTGCGGGCGGGTACTCCAGCCCCTACGCAATGCCACGTGCCTCCGCGGAGATATTCCGGCGGGATGGCTCCTGGGAGTTCATCGCCCCCATGTCATCGGCGCGCGTCAATCACACGGCCACATGGTTGGAATCAGGGAGTGTGCTCATCATCGGGGGTACCGACGGCGGTGCCGTACTGAACACCGCCGAGCGGTATGTCCCCTGACGCCTGTGCCTGTCTCGTATTCGGTCGCTGCGTAGTGAGCTGCAAAGAACCCGCTTCTCCGGAGTCATCCCATGGCCAAAATCACAGCCCCCAAGCCGCAAACCACCACCAGGCCCACGGAGAGCAAGCCGCGGAGCCCCCAGACTCAGGCGCAGCGGCCGACTCCCTCCGGGCACACAGACACGTCTAGCTTTGGCAAGGCTCCCAAGGACTTCTCGCAACTGGGGGCGCCCACGCCGAGCCCTCGACCACAGGACCCGCCTTCGACTCCGCCCGCCAAGCCTCCGGAGAAAAAGCCGACGACACCCCCGAAGGAGGAGACAGACGCCACGGAGCCGAAGAAGGCTCCCACGGGGAAGGAAGCGGCACAGCGTCTTCAGGACAAGGACCGATACATCGGTAGCGTGGGGCGGAACGAGCGGACCCGCGAGTTCGCCGAGATCATCCAGCAGCACCAGAACGATCCGGAGTATCTCAAACAACTCTACGCAACGTTAGGAGACAAGGACAGCAAGGAGTTGATTTCCAGCGCATCCGCGCAGATCGCCCATGACCAGAAGGGGCTCTACAAAACAGATGCGGAGCAGACGGCGGCGTTGAAGGCGCTCGCCAAGAGCACGGGCTCCGCGCCGCCCAACGTGGTGAACGAGCTGGCACGCGAAGCGGCCAAGAGCCAGGTGCCAGACGCCATGGTCTCAGTGCTCAAGCAGCCGGAGACCCCGGAGTCCGTTCGTCGCACGTTCTTGAATGAATCCGGCAAGACTGCGGACAAGAACACCATCCAGGCGCAGAACTTCGCGGACGTACTCAATTCAGACCCCAAGCTCATCCAGAATTACGGAGCAGAGCTGGGGAGAGACAAGTTCGTCGCAATCCTCGAGAAGGGACTGCAGCAGCCACCGCACAACAACAGCTTCTCGGGCCGAGAGCCCACCAGGTCGGACGGCGCGGTCAAGATACTTGGGCAGGTGCCAGACCTGTTCAAGGGGCCGGCGTATTCGGACCTCCGTGCGAACATCTTCCGCGTGGGAGCCAACGCGTTGGGGGACAAGACCGACCCCGCCCGTGCGACCCAACTGGAAGGGCTCAAGAAGATCTTCCGCGCGGACCCCTCGGGCATCATCAATGAATTGACGAACAATTCGGGTGGGCCCAACAGCGCCTACGACGACACGCTCCAGGCGCTTCCGAAGTTCTTGCGCGATTCGATCGTCAACGGCTCGGGCAAGGACCCGGGGTTCGCGAAGTTCGTCAAAGAGGACTTGCCCAAGCAACTCCGCGCAGGGGCGCTCAACCCCGCAACCGCGGGTGGAAAGCCCCCCGTCAATGACCATTACGCGCGCACGCTGGGGAGTCTCACGGGAGCCTTGGTGGGAGCGTATGGACTGGAGATCAAACGCACCGAGAACGCGGGGCAGTTCAAGAAAGACCTGGCGGAGACCATCGCGGGTGTGGCGTTGGCGCCATTGGGTCCTGCGGGCGAGGCCGGGAAAGTCGCGCTGAAGAACTTCATCGCGGACGTGCTCTCCAGCAAGGACACGTCCTGGACGGAGCAGCTCCGCGAGATCTCCGCCGCCGTGAAGGACAAAGCCGCGGCGGGGCTCCAGAACTTCGACAATCGCAAGGATGCCAATGGGAGGGACATCTCGGGCGGCAAGGATTGGAACACCCAGACAGAGCAGCAGTTCGAACTGGGCTATGACGCCATCCTCGAGCGGCTCCGCCTGTTGAGTGCCAATTAGCGCGACAGTGCAGTTTGAGCCGCGCGCCACGTGCTCGGTCGTGTGTCGGCCCTCAAGCGCCTCGTTCCCCTCCAACGGGAAGTTCCTCGAAACCACTGCTCCCAGGGGTGGTTGACAAGGAACGCGAGTCAGCGCCGGGCGGGAGGGATGCTCACCTCCGTCACGCCTCGGGCGTCGAGCTGGAGGACGGTAGGCGCGCGCTCGCACTCCCACGTGGTGACGTTGGCGAAGCACGTGTCCCCTTCGCGCCACAGCCCGCCGTCGTCGTGGATGTGGCCGAACAGGTGTAGCCGGGGACGCACGGCGAGCACGCGCTCGCGCAAGTCCGTACAGCCGCCACGTCCCCCCACGGAGGAGCGGTCCCCGAAGCCCGCCGGAGGCCCGTGGGTGATGAGCACATCCAGTCCCTCGGGGATGGCCGCCCACTTGTTGGCGAGGGCGGCGCCCCGGGGCAGGTTGAAGGCCCAGTCGTTGTAGGCCGGCTGCCAGGGGCTCCCCCAGAAGCGCAGGCCCGCCACCGTGGCCTCGCTGTCCTGCAGGTAGACAACGTCCTCGCCCAGAAGCGCCCGGGCCTCGCCTGGCGAGTCGGCGAAGGCCCAGTCGTGGTTACCCGCGACGATGACCTTGTGACGATAGGGCAGGCCGCGAATCCACGACGCCGCCCGAGCGAGTTCGTCCAGGTCCCCCGCGCGGCACATGTCGCCAGCGTGGACGAAGATGTCGCCCGGGGGCATCACGAGTTCGTCGTGGAAGAGGTGCGTGTCTGAGACGGCGACGATGCGCATCCTCGCATCATGCCTCGCCGCCGCCGCCTACCCCAAACTCGGTCGCTGCGTCCTGAAGGCCTACTCGAAGAAGGCCGAGACCAGGGAATCGATGCCCGTGTCCGCGTCCCGGCGAGACCAGGTGGCGGCGGCGTTCCCGAATGGGCTGGTCACCAGCTCAAGAGTATAGAGCCCCCCATTCACAGTGGCGAAGTCGAGCCGGGTGGCAGCGGACCAGCCCGTACCGGGCACGAAGCGTCGAGCCCAAACGAGAGCGGGCGCTCCCACTCTCTCCGTGCGGCTGTAGACGACCATGGCCGTGCCCGAGGGTGAAACGTGGAGGGCCTTACTCCCGGCGTAGTCCGTCGCGAGTTGCTGAGCCGGCTGCCAGCCCGAGCCCCTCACGTAACGAGCAGACCACAGTCCCCCCTCGGGGCCGCCGCCAATCTGGTCCCAAATCACAAACACGTTTCCGTTTGCGTCTACGCCTATCCGCGCCTCGCCACCAACACTTCCCTGCGTGTGGAGAGGCACCTCCTGGCCGCCAAAGCCAGAATCGAGATTGAAGGGCTTCGCGTACACCCGATCGCTGTCCAGATACCGTCGGATCCAAACGGCAATGCCGGTCCCATCCGCGTTCAGGGCGACCTGCGGATAGCGGCCTTCGGTGCTTTCGCCATGCGCCGGCTCGCTCCAGCCTTCGGCTCCCTGGCGCGAGTATAGGAGAGGGCTGTTGCGCTCGGCCCATACCAACACGCCGTTACCGCGCGAATCCAATCCGATATCATAGCCGTGCCACGAGGAGTCCCAGTTCGAGTAGTCGATGGTGCGCACGCGAACCGGCGTTTCCCACCCCGAACTCCCGGCGTACGGCTGAACCTGTAGGAAGGTCTGCGTGGAACTCTTCTCGACCCAGGCAGCGAGGGCCCCATTGTTGGGAGCTGCCACCACGCGGAGGGCCGTCACATTCAGCCCCGTATTCTCGCCGAGAAGCTGTGGCACACCCCAGCTCTGGACGCCGCTGTCGGAGCCCGTGGCGAGGATGCCATAGGCCTTTTTGGCGCTGTAATCCCCCGCCGGCCACGACTCCACCACGGCAAGGGGCGTGCCGTCAGACAGCGTCGTGAGCGCAGCCGGTCTGGGAATAGGGCCGAGGGTCCCCTCCCCCACGTGCTGCTCAGCCTCCCAGGCGGCGCCTGGCTTGTGGCGCCGCGCCCGGAGCCCCTCGTCGACATACAGGACCGTCGCAACGCCAGAGGCGTCCATGGCGAGCCCGTGGGCAGGTGTACTGAGGCGTGAGCCGTTCGAGATGAGCAGTGGGGCCCCCCACTGGGCCGCACGGATCGAGTAGTCCCAGGCGTGGGAGGAGGTCATCTCGTTGCCAGCGAGGTCCTTCACCCCGCCGATGGCGACGCGCACCTGCGCACCGAATGTCGGCATCTGCCTCAGCTCGAGCGTACACCTGCCCGCCGCACAGGTTACCGCGTCTCCGGACAACGGCATGCCGTCCGCCGTGGCGTGGAACGAGGCCCGCGTGACGCTGGCGGTGTCGAGGGTCGTCTCGCTGAACGACACCTCGATGGCAGTCCAGGGCGAGGCCGTGACCGAGGACGCGTCAGGCGTGACAGACACCCAGCGCGGCGGCGTGACATCCACAATGAAGCCATTCGACATCTTCCAGCCCGAGGTGTTTCCAGCGGAATCCACGGCACGCACGCAACTGTAGTAGCGCTGCTCGGCCAAGGTGAGCACCGTGAGCTCCACGGACGAAGTGGCGCCGACATCCTGGATGCTGCTCGCATCGCCGGGGCACGCCGCAATGGACGTCAAGGCGAGTTCATAGCGCCGGATGCCCACGGAGTCGTTGAAGCCGGACCAGCGAGCCGCTACGCGCGTATTGCTGTTCTGATATTCGAGCTCCGGACCGGCAAGGCCGTCCATCACCGTGGCGGCCAGCTCGGAGGGCGCCGTGCTGTCCTCGACGAACGTCAGCGCCTCGGAGCAGGCCGAGACATTCCCGGCCGCGTCCGTTGCCTGGGCCACGTAGGTAGAGGTGCTGTTGTCGGCGACGGAGAGCGACAGAGTGACCTGCCCCTGACTGTCGGCGGTACGCGAGGCGAGCGCTCCTCCAAGACACATCGTGCCAGCGAAGAAGCGCACCGAGGCCCCCGGCTCGGTAGCGACATGGAGGACCGGCATGTTGTCATTGGCAGGAGAGATGGGCGCGGTCCCGATGAGCATCGGAGCGTCGGGAGGCGTGGTGTCCTCCGAAGGTCCTGCGTCCGCGAGACCCGCATCCACCAAGCCAGCATCCTCCTGCCCTGGTGTGCCGGAGTCCCGCTCGGTGTGCGTCCCAGAGTCCGTCTGCGTCGAGCCGTCGGGCAGTTCGTTGCCATTCCCCCCACAAGCAACCAGCAGCCATCCACTCACGACAGCGCCCACGAGCCCCTTCGACATCGCTCCCCCTCCCATACGCTCTTTCAACATGAGAATCCTCTTCTAGACGGACCCATCTAGCATGAGGAGTGAGGAGGCAAGAAACTGGGTGAGTCTCCGGCTCAGGCAGTGCGTCAAGGCCTCGGCGGCGACTGCACGGCAGCTTCGTGTTCGTCGTCGAAGACGGCAACGCAGTGTTCGACGACGGGGCCGGCGGCCACGCCTCAGCGACTATCGAGGCAATGATTGCAGCGCTGGAGGTGGCCAGAGATGCGGTGCTCTGCACGCGCCATTCGTTGCCGCATCCTTGCCCGAATGAGGGCACGAGGCCCCCTCCCCTCCTGCGGAGGTAGGCGCGGTGGCGCGACAGGCGCAGGTCCGTGAGCCCGTCGCAGGTGGTGCCGGGCGTCGCAGGCGTCGAGCGTGGGCTGCCTTCAGGACGCCCCGGGCAAGCCTCGGGGATGGGCGCTTCTCACGGAAGACCGCGAGTCACTTCGTTGCGGGCGCGGAGTCGACGGTGGTGTCCTGGCGCGGCGCCTGGAGCACGGGAGGCGATGCGCTCAACGCGCCCAGGTAGAGCCGACCGTGGAAGCCGTGGGGCTGCGGGGTGGTGAAGAGCTGGAGGCCAACGGCCTGCTTGGAGGACTGCCGCGCCTCGAGCGTCGGGCTGATGCCGAAGACGTTGCACTCCACCTCCTCGTCCCAGACGCTGTAGCGGCAGACGAACTGGGTGCCTCGCTGGAAGCCCACATCCAGGGCACGCACCGAGGGCAGAGCGCGCACCACCCGAGAGCCCATGGGCTCGAAGTCGCCATCCCAGCTCACCTCCGTGGTGCGCGCGTGGACGCTGCCCGTGAGCACCAGCGTCCAGGCCTGGGGGCGCTTCGACTGGGCGTTCAGCAGGTGCTGGGCCATCTGCGCCTCGCGCTCATTGCCGTGGGCCTTGTCGGAGTCGATGGCGGCCACGTCCACGTCCTTTCCAGCGACGCGCATGCGGCGGACCTGCTCGACGAGCCACAGCATGGCGCGGCTGCTGCGCCCGTCCTGGTATGTCCGGCGCCAGAACGCACTCCCCGAGAGGAGTTCCTGAACGGCCGCTGAATCGCCGTCGCTGACGAGGTAGCGATCGAGGAGCGGCTGCTCGGAGGTGGGAATGGACAGCGCCAGCGTCACCGGCAGTTCCTGGGCCGAGGCCTCGCACAACATCCGCAGCGCCGCGGACGGCACCTCCTGCGTACCCAGGGGGTCCGCCACGAGCAGGACGCCTCCCGCGGAGAACAGGGCCGAGGCCCCCGCCAAGGGAGCACCACACGCGGGAGCGGCGGAGGTGGCGGTGGTCTCACCCTTCTCGCCCCAGTTCTCCATCACCACCGAGCGCATGGGGACAGGGGAATTGCCGCCCACCAACTCCAGCGCGGGAGCCATCTCCAGCCGCTCCAGCAGCTTCTGCTCGATACCCAGGTCGCGGTAGCCGTGCGCCGGCCGGTAGCCCTCCAGCCCAGGGATATTGGAGAAGGCATCCGGCACGGAGAGATGCCCGCCGGACCGACCGGAGGCCTCCGCAGTGTAGCCTCCCCCTTCCTGCGTGTACCTGATGCGAAAGACTCGAACGAGCGCCTGCCGGGGCCCGAGCCGCGTCCCCTGGATGTAGTAGCGCTCGGGGGGAATGACGTCCGGAATGAAGGAGGAGAACATCTCCAGTCCCCCCTCCTTCTCCATCACGTCATGGCGGCTCTTCTCCAGGATGAACCGGGCCGTCATCATCGCGTCCTCGGCGGGCACCTGATAGACGACCTCGTGCGTGGGCGTCTCGTACTGCCCCGTCTCCGGATTGTACTGGGTGGCGATACCTCGCATGCCGGTGGCGCACCCCACGCTCCCCAAGAGCCCCAGCACCAGTCCAAACCGTCGCATCGCTACCTCCATGAACCACAAGTCCTGGAGGCTGGTTTCGGGCCTCCTTGCTGCGTCAACCGCTGAAACGCTTGGGCGCGTAGGACATATTGGCATCGTCCGATGGACGATGGAATGAAGCACACACGGCGTTCACGGTGGTGACCGGGCGTAGCACCTGGAGCGCGGGAGAGCGAGCGGCGCGGCTGGGCCTGGGTGATGGAACAGGCGCGCGCGGCGAAGAATGCAGAGGCGATCCGCGACCTTGAATCGATCGCCCCCTATGCCGTTGGCAAGACGCCGGTGCCGTTGAAGGACATCCTGCTCCAGCGCCGCTGGCTCAATTTCTTCGGGGGTGCCGCCTATCGGCGTCCCGATGCGAGCTTCGAGAGCGCAGCAGTGAATCTGTCGCCCGAATACACCGACGAGGAGGTACGCCAGGTCTGGAAGTCGCAGGATTTCTCGGTCGAGAAGCTCCTTGCCGCGGTACTGACGGCGGACCTGTCGCATGTGAAGCGGCTGAAGACGCCGCTGATCCTGTTCCTCGGACGCCACGACCGCAATGTCTCGGCGATGGTTGCCGCCGAATGGTTCGCGGGCGTCAAGGCGCCGTCGAAGCGGCTCGTCTGGTTCGAGCAGTCGGCGCACGAACTGATGGCCGAGGAGCCGGGCAAGGTGCTGCTCTCACTCATCCGCTATGCCCGTCCGATCGCCGAGCGCGCCGGCGATGTCGCGCCCGCCAGCCCCCAATAGAGCAGGCCGCAGCCAAGCCCCTGCCTCCTCCATCTCCGCCGCAAGCGGACCAGGCGCACGTCGCGCGCCTGCGTTCCTGCGTTGAGTGTTGACGACAGGGGAAGCCTCGTCCCCTGCTCTTCCAACCAGGGAGCGCATGGGGCATCTTCCGAACGACAACTGTGGAGCCGAGGACCCTTTCCGTGGTGGCCAACATGAACGCATCCGTACCGACTGAAATCACGCACCAGGTTTCAAGCGCCTGCGCAGTGATTGGCCGTCACCTCGCCAGTTCGTTGCAGGCCATCCACCTCTTCGGCTCGGCAGTTGATGGAGGGCTGAAACCACACAGCGACATCGATTTGCTGGTAACCGTAAGTGCCCCATTGACCGAAGCCGTTCGACACGCGCTGAGCAAGGAGCTGTTGTCGGTCTCGACATGGCCCGTGACGCATGAATCGCTCCGCCCTCTCGAAGTGACCGTTGTCGTCCGGGATGCGGTCGTCCCTTGGCGCTACCCGCCGTCGCGCGAACTTCAATTCGGGGAATGGTTGCGCGGAGAACTGGAAGCAGGCCGCGTCCAGCCCGCCGTCGTGGACCCCGACCTGGCAATCTTGCTGGCGAAGGCAAGGAGGCACAGCATCTGCCTGTTGGGCGCGCCAGCATCCGACCTCTTCGACCCCGTGCCCCGATCCGATCTGGCGAGAGCGTTCTACGACACCATTCTCCAATGGAACGAACCTGCGGACTGGCGAGGGGACGAAAGGACCGTGGTGCTCGCGCTGGCTCGCATCTGGTTCAGCCTGTCGACGGGGGGAATCGCCTCCAAGGACGTTGCGGCCCAGTGGGTCATTGAACGCCTGCCGGATGAACATCAAGGTGTCATGCGCAGTGCGCGGGCGTCCTACCTTGGAGAGACGCAGGACGACTTGGCACGGAGAGGCCCGGAAGTCGACGCGTTCGTACACTGTGCCAGGACGGCCATCGAACGAATGTATTTGGAATTGCAGTCCGACAATCCGGCAGCTCGCTGAACCTGTGCCTACCCAAAATCCGGTCGCTGCGTCCCCAGCGCAAAGTTGGCGGACACGTCAGCCACCGTCACTGACGCGTCAGTGACACGGGATTCCCCTGGCACTCGGAGACTGGCTTCACCGCAAAGAGTTGAAATGACTGGAGCCGTTCCTACGCGGGCCCTGGCGCGAACATTGCTCTCGTCGCCGGTGCATCCATCCACGGCACCTCATATCAACCTCAGAGCTCCCTGTGCAAAACAAGACCTGGACCGACGCAGCCCTCCTCGATCATCTCCAGAAAGCCGTCTACCTGGAGCTGTGGACCATCCCCCTCTATCTGACGGCCGCCTATTCCTTGCAGGTTCCCGGCACGAACGCTGATCACCCGCCCCAACAGGTGACCGTTCGCGGAAAGAAGAACCCCAATCGAAGCCGGGAGCAGCTCGCCTTCAACAACATCTACTCGGTCGTCGTGCAGGAGATGCTGCACCTCGAACTGGCCAGCAACCTCTTCAATGCGCTGTTCGCCTCCAAGGGATACTCGCCGAAGTTCACGGGCGAATGGGCGCCGCGGTACGACCGGTTCCCGTCCTGGATCGCGGTCAACAAGCCCGTGAAGCTCGGGCCGGTGAACCCTGAGCAAATGTCCCTCCTGGCCGCCATCGAGACCCCCGAACCAAAGTCCGATGGCGCGCCGAACGGGCCGCAAGATGTCTACGATTCCATCGGTCAGTTCTACAAGGCCATCGAGCAGGGCATCCATCAGCGCTGGAACGAACTCTACCAGCCCGACGCGGACCACCGGCAGAAGAGCGAATTCGCCAACCCGCAATACATAAGAGACGACTACACCAGGTTCAGCAGCACCATCGGCGGTGACAGCCGCACCGCGCTGAAACAGGCGAATGAGGTGCTCCAGGCCATCGTCGGGCAGGGCGAGGGCAACTTGGGACCCATCATCGACGCAGAGCTCCGCCCCGAGGATGCCAACGACCTGGAGGATCAGTTCAGCCATTTCGCGCGATTCCGGATGGTACAGGCAATGCTGAAGTTCGGCGGCCCGCTGGAGACCTATCCCACCACAGGGGGCAGTGGGCTCGCGGCCGCGCAGCAGCAGCTCACCGCCGGATTCACGAGCCTCTTGACCGCCTTGGAGAAGGGCTATGCCGGGGACGACGAGCTCGACCTCGGTAGCATGTGGGCTCTTCCCAATCAGATCGTGTCCGTGTGGTCCGCGGGCGGAGTGCCGCAGTTCTAATCATCCCTCACAAAGTCAGGGCTGAGCTGAACGTTGGAAAGGGCCAGCTCCCTGTTTCGCCGCGTCGCGTGTCTTGACTCGGCAGGAATAGGCTCGCTGTGCCTGGACCGGAGAGGCGAAGCCGGAAGCACCCAGGTTTTGTATTTCTTTCGACACACCTGAATAGAAATGAACAGTCGTTTCATCAAGAAGAACAGAGGGGGTTGTGTGCTCATGCGGATGAAGGCCGGTCTGGCCCTGGCGGCTGCGGTCAGCAGTTTGATGACGGGGTGTGTGGAGGAGTTCTCTAGAGACCAGGCTCCAGAAGGGCTCGCGAGCAAGGACGATGCGCGCGTGCACGAACTGAGCAAGGCGACCAGTCGGGGCCGCGAGTTCTGGCTGGCCTTCCCGGGGAACTACCAGGCCACCGCGGTGCTCACGTTGTTCATCGCCAGTGACACGGCGACGACGGGGCAGGTTCGCGTTCCGGGGCAGGGGCTGTCCTTCGACTTCTCGGTGACGCCGGGGCAGGTGACGGCGGTGGCGCTGCCCTCCTCGGTGGCACAGGTGGCCGTGGATGGCGTGGAGTCCAAGGGCATCCACGTCACCGCGGGCGCGGACATCTCCGTGTATGGGCTCAACCGGCTCCTGCAAACGACGGATGCGTTCCTGGGCCTGCCCACCGCGAGCCTGGGCACGGACTACGTGGTGCAGGCCTATCCGAACGTCAACGTCCTCAATGGCTCGCAGTTCTCCGTCGTGGCCACGGAAGACGCGACGGAGGTGACCATCACCCCCTCGAGTGTGGTGGGCAACCACGCCGCGGGAGTGCCCTTCCACGTGGCGCTGAACAAGGGGCAGGCGTACCAGCTTCGCAACACGGGGGCCGCGCCCTCGGACGTCTCCGGAACGCTCGTTCATGCCACGCGCCCGGTGGCCGTCTTCGGCGGACATCAGTGCGCCAACATCCCGGATGGCACGACCATCGCCTGTGACTACCTGGTGGAGCAGCTCCCCCCGACATCGACGTGGGGGCGGCGCTTCGTGACCGTGCCGCTGGCCACACGCCTCGGCGGGGACACCTTCCGCTTCGCGGCCGCCAGGGACGGCACGCAGGTGAGCCTCAACGGCGCGGTGGTGGCGCAGCTCCAGCGCGGCCAGGTGTTCCAGACGAACATCCAGGGCTCGGCGAGCATCACCGCCAACGAGCCCATCCTCGTGACGCAGTACTCCAATGGCTCGAGCTTCGATGGCATCCCGTCCGATCCGTTCATGATGTTGGTGCCGCCCTTCGAGCAGTTCGCCGCCCAGTACACCGTCACCACTCCGAGCTCGGGGTTCCGCAGCAACTTCGCCAACATCGTGGTCCCCAACGACGTCGTGGCCGAGGTGATGCTGGACGGCGCGCTCATCCCGGCGAGCCAGTTCCAGGCCATTGGGGCCAGCGGCTTCTCGGGGGCCCAGCTCCCCGTCGCGCTGGGGGCGCACCGCCTGTCCGCGCCGCAGCCCTTCGGCGTCATGCTCTATGGGTTCGATGCCTTCGACTCCTATGGCTACCCGGGAGGAATGGCCCTGGCGCCCGTGGCGGAGGTGAGCACGCTCACGCTGTCGCCCAGAGAGGGCGTCGCCGTCGTGGGGGACCTCTACTGCGTGACGGCCACGGTCCGGGACGCCGCGGACCGGCCGCTCGCGGGCGTGCGAGTGGATTTCGCTTCGTCCGGAGTGAACTCCGCCTTGGCCTCCGTGAACACCACCGCCGACGGGCAGGCCGAGTTCTGCTTCGAGGGCACTGCACCCGGCGAGGATGCGGTGACCGCGAGCATCGGCTCGGTGAGCGACCAGGTGCAGGTGACCTGGACGAAGCCCAACGCCCCGCCCATCGTGGACGCCGGGCCCGACCTGGAGGGCATGGCCTCCCAGCAGTTGACGCTGCAGGGCTCGGCCTCGGACCCGGATGGTGACCCGCTCACCTATGCCTGGAGCTATGTGGCGCCCCCGGGCGTGCACTGCACCTTCGGGTCACCTTCAGCCCCGGTCTCGAGCATCCAGTGTGACGGGGCCGGCACCGTCACTGTGTCGCTGACCGCAAATGACGGGACCACAACCGCCACCGACAGCGCTCAGGTGGTGCTCGGCTGGGCGTCGGAGCTCACGATGTGCGGCCTCCCCCGCTACACGAACGGGACCTCCATCAAGGCGTGCGGCTGGGCCACCGCGGGCGGCAGCCGCACGGGCATCGTCTCCGCGTACTTCACCGTGGATGGCGGCGCGCCCATCCCCGTCATGCCCGACGCGGGCGGCGGCTTCGTCACCACCCAGCTTCACCTCACGGAGGGGACGCACGTGGTCCGGCTGAGCGTCGTGGACGCGCTGGGGTACGTGACGTGGCGCGAGCAGACGGTGTCCGCGGACTTCACCCCGCCGGTGCTCGTCATCCTGTCCCCCACCGAGCAGGAGACCAACCCCGACCCGGTCGTCACGATGGTCATCCAGGAGCAGGACGCCAGCCCCGCCACGGTGGTGACCCAGGGAATCGTGACGGAGGACGTGCCCGCGGGCAGCAACGTGCTGCGGCACACGGTGAACCTGGTGCACCGCGACTGGTCGCTCGTTCACATCCGGGCCACGGACGCCGCGGGCAATACGACCGAGGTGGTGGCGCGCGTATACGTGGCGCCCTGAGCGCGGCGCGGCCCAGGGCGGGAGAATGACGCTCGCCCGGGCCGGAACGTCCACCCGTGCGGCACGCCGCGCGTCCCGTGCTCGACGGGCGCGCGGCGTTCGCCTGGGCGATGGGGCCGAGCTCGCCCGCGCTCGCCTTCGCAGGCCCGTTCAGGCCGGAGACGCCGACCCGGGCTGGACACCCCTGTTCATCACGACCAAGGGCCTGGTGGCTGAGCAGGGGACACGCAATCGTCCGCCGGCCCGAACGTAGCCGCTCCGGAAGCCTCCGACCGGCTTCAGGAGACGTCGCGATGGATTCCGTTCTGGGTGGACTGCGTCAAAGCCTGCGCTCGCTGGGCCGCAGCCCCGGCTTCACGCTGGGGTGTGTCCTGATGCTGGCGGTGGGCATCGGAGCGAGCACCGCACTCTTCAGCGTGGTGGAAGGCGTTCTGCTGCGTCCCCTGCCCTATCCGCGCCCCGAGCGCCTCGTGGAGCTCTCCCAGCGCGCGGCGGACGGCCATCCGATGCGGTTCTCGGACCCCAACTTCGAGGATGTGCGGACGCGCGCTCGCACCGTCTCGGCGCTGGCGCAGGTGTCGGGAGCGGCGAGCGTCGCCGTCACGGGCGCCGACGAGCCGGCCTTCGCCACGCTGGCGCTCGCCTCGCGCGACTTCTTCCCCGCCTTCGCGGTGCGGCCAGTCCAGGGGCGCCTCTTCGCGGAGGAGGAGCAGCAGGCGGGAGGTGCTCCCGTGGTGATGGTGAGCCACGCCTTCTGGAAGCGGTATCTGGGCGCACGGCCGCTGCCCCTGCCGGACACCCTCACCTTCGAGGGGCGCGCTTACACCGTGGTGGGCGTGATGCCCGAGTCCTTCGACTACCCGGTGGGCACGCAGCTGTGGATTCCGCGAGAGCTGGTGCCTCCCCTGCCCAGCCGCACCGCACACAACTGGCGGGTGGTGGGAAGGCTGGCGGACGGCGTCGACCTCCAGGCCGCGCGAGTGGAGCTCACACACATCGCCCGCGAGCTCCAAGCCCAGTACGGCC
This sequence comes from Myxococcus sp. AB056, assembly GCF_006547365.1. Lineage (NCBI taxonomy): Bacteria > Pseudomonadati > Myxococcota > Myxococcia > Myxococcales > Myxococcaceae > Myxococcus > Myxococcus sp. AB056. The sequence continues at coordinate 109,691 of NZ_VHLB01000005.1, forward strand.
AGGAGACGCGGATGCACGACATCGCCGTGGAGCCCTTGCAGGAGAGCCTGGTGGGCCGCGTGCGGTCCACGCTCTACCTGCTTGCGGGCGCCGCGGCCTTCCTGCTGCTGGTGGCGGGCGCCAACGTCACGAACCTGCTGCTCGCCCGCGCGGCCACCCGTGCCCGGGAGCTTGCCATTCACGTGGCCCTGGGCGCGGGGCCCGGAGCGTTGACACGGCGGTTCCTCATGGAGTCGCTCCTGCTGTCACTGGCGGGAGGCGCACTGGGGGCGGTGCTTGCCGCCTGGGGCGTGCGCGCGCTGCTCGCGGCCGAGCCGGGCCACCTGCCACGGGTCGACGAGGTGGGGGTGAACGCCACGGTGCTCCTCTTCTCCCTCGGGCTGTCGCTGCTGCTCGCACTGGGGCTGGGGTTGCTGACGGCGCTGCGCGCGGCGCGGCAGCCCCCGGGAGCAGCGCTGGCGGGCGCCGGGCGCACGCACAGCGGAGGCGGGAGCGCCGAGCGCACGCGCCGAGCCCTCGTCGTGGGGCAGCTCGCGCTCGCATTGGTCCTCCTGGTGGGCGCGGCGCTGCTCGGGCGGAGCCTGATGGGGCTGCTCTCGCTGGACCCGGGGTATCGCACCGAGGATGTCGCGGTGCTCAGCCTCGTGCTCCCTCCGGCAAAGGACGAGGCGCAGGGGCGGCACAACGTGCAGTTGCAGGAGCACCTCCTCTCGCGACTGGCGGCGCTGCCCGGCGTGCGCGCGGTGGGCGCCGTGAGCAACTTCCCGCTCGAGGGAAGCCCGGCGGGGGATGGCACCTTCATCGTGCTCAACCGCCCCGACGAGGTGGGGGACTTCGAGGACTTCGGGCGGCTGGCGCGCGAGCCCGAGCGCACCGGCTCCGCCGAGTACCGTGTGGCGAGCGAGGGCTACTTCGCCGCGCTCGGCATCCCGCTCGTGCGAGGGCGTCTGTTCGATGCGCGCGACACCGTCGACGCGCCGCACGTGGCCGTCATCAGCGAGTCGCTCGCGAAGGCCCGCTGGCCCCACGAGGACCCGCTGGGCAAGCTCATTCAGTTCGGCAACATGGACGGAGACCTGCGTCCCTTCACCATCGTCGGCGTGGTGGGGGACGTGCGGGAGCAAGGGCTGGATGACGCGCCCAGGCCCATGTTCTATGGCGGCTCCCGGCAGCGTATGCGGGCCTCCTCCCGCTTCCACCTCGCCGTGCACGGTCCGATGGGCTCCGCGGCCCTGGTCACCGCGGCGCTGCCTGTGCTGCGAGAGCTTGCCCCCGAGCTGCCCTCGCGCCTGTCCACGGTAGAGGGATTGCTCGCGGGCTCACTCGCCCCCAGGCGCTTCAGCCTCCTGCTGCTGGGCGCCTTCGGTGCGATGGCGCTGCTGCTCTCGGTGGCGGGCCTCGCGGCCGTCGTGTCCTACGCGGTGGCGCAGCGCACGCGGGAGTTCGGTATCCGCTTCGCGCTGGGCGCGACGACGGAAGACGTGCTGGGGCTGGTGCTCCGGCAGGCGGCGCGGCTCGCGGGGCTGGGAATCGTGCTTGGCGTGCTGGGGGCCCTGGGGCTCAGCCAGGTGCTCGCGGGGCTCGTGTACGGAGTGAGCACCACGGACCCGCTCGTCTTCTTCGTGGTGGCGCTCCTCCTGCTCGGCGTGGCGCTGCTCGCGAGCTGGCTGCCAGCCCGACGTGCTTCGCGCGTGGACCCGATGACCGTGCTTCGCTCGGAGGCCTGAAGCGCCTGCGCCTGCCCGAAGTCCTGCTGCTGCGCCCATTCGCGCATCACGGAGGGCGCTCATGTCTCCCGTCGCGGTCTCGCGCAGGGCCCCGTGTGGGGAGCTAAGCGAGCCAGCGCCAGTCGGAGTCCTCCAGCAGCGGGAGCTGGCCCCTGCGGCGGCGGGCGGAGACCTCCTCGTGCCAGGTCTCCCGTCCGCTGCCCGGACCTCGGGTGTGGACAGTGGCGGCAGGACTTGGGGAGCGGTGGCCGTTCCCCGAACGAAGACCGCGCGGTCCCAGTAGGAGTCGATGCGGGTCCATAGCAGCGTCTGGCCCCCGCCGCGCAATCGGATCCGGTAGTCCGGAGCGGCTTCCAGATGCACCGAGGGCCGCCGCGCCCAGCGGCCCATGGAGGGCACGCGCAGCAGCAGCCCAGGGCCAGGGGTCTCCAATCCCCAGCTCCGGGTGTCATCGGCGACGATGGAGACCCCTGGGTTCATGCGACGCGCTCCTCGAGATGCCCGGCCCCCATGGGCCCTTGGAGCGTACCCCGAGGAAAGCCCGTACCGCCGACCGCGCGCCAGGCAGCGGCGATTCGGAATGCCTTGGGCCTACATTCGAGCGGGATGATTGAGCCCGGCGACATCCATCGCGAGCATGTTCGACATTGAGGCCCCCCCCCTTCTTCGGGCCCCCTCTGCAAGACGCTGCATGGAATGACGCATTTGCTAACACATGCTTCTCGCTGGCCCCGCACATCCGGAGCTACATCTGGGCGATATCCCAATCCCCAGATTTCGGTGTCTAATGAGGCATGCACGAACACACGTGGAAATGGAGCACGGTGGGGATGTTCCTCCTGGGAATGGGAGCGCTCATTCCCACGTCGGCGCACGCCTGTGCCGCCCCCAACTGCATGGTGGGGGTGCGCTTTCCCCTCCCCGAGGACGGCGGTGCGGTGCCCGCGAACATCCCCGGACTGGTGACGGTGCCGCCGCTGCTGGAGAGCGTGGATTCATCCACCGTTCGGCTGCTGTTGCCGGATGGAACGCAGGTGCCCGCGACCGTCACGCCGGGCGCGCATCAGACGCAGGTGCTGGTCCCGGACGCACCGCTGGAGCCAGGCACCACGTACCGCATCGAGGCAAAGGGTGTCTGTCAGTTCCAGCCAACCCAGACCGAGTCCGTGACCTTCACCGCCGGCCCCGCCCTCCCTCTCCCCACGACCACCGGAACCCTGACGGTCGACACGCCGAGCCAGGGGATCTTCAACGTGTACGGAGATTCGAGCTGCGGCAACAGGCAGGTGGAAGGGAACTTCACCACGCTGCGCTTTACGCCGTCACCGGAGCTGGTGCCGTTCCTTCCGTGGGTGCATTGGACGGTGGAGGTGGACGGAGAGCCCTGGTCGTATGCGAAGCACAGCGGGCTGACCTCCACCGGTGAGGAGAACCTCGAGCCGCGTCGCTACGAATACAACCGGCAGCTGCTCTTCCTCTATACATTCTGCGACTACGTGGGTTGCGCTGATTCCTACAACCGGCCGCCCATCGAAAGCCTCCCGCCCGGACGACACCGGGCCACGCTCAAGGCGACGCTGGAGCACGCGAACATCACGCTTCCCCCCGTGAGCGTGGACTTCGAGTTGAGCTGCGCGGCACGGGTCGCGAACGTGGGAATGAGCCAGATGCTCGGATGCTCGGATGGGGGGACCGAGATGGACGGAGGTATCGTGAACGAGGACCCGCTCCCCGAGCCGGTCGACACCAAGAAGGGCTGCACCCAGGCCGGGGGCGGACTGACGGTGCTGGGCCTTCTCTCGACGCTCTCGCTCTTGAGCCGCCGGAACTCGCGCCGCGCGAATTAGCTGGCCACACATACGCCCTGCTCCAAGAACGACGGTTGCTCGCTCGCATATTCGAGTTCGAACCTGGATACGTAGCCTCCAGAATCCATACAGGTGAATCATGGGACAGACCGCAGACCCCTCGAAGACGTCGCCGCTGGTCCTGACGAATCCCAAGGGACTGTTCGACCCGGCGCCCTACGGCTTCTCGCACGTGGCGCAGGTGGCGCCGGGCACCCGGCTCATCTACCTGGCGGGGCAAGGTGGGGAGAGTGAGACCGGGGCCCTCCAGCCCGACTTCCGTCTCCAGGTGCGACAGGCGTTCCAGAACATCCGCACGGCCCTGGAGTCCGTGGGAGCCGGCGTCGGCGATGTCGCCAAGCTCACGATGCTCGTGGTGGACCACACGGAGGAGAAGCTCCGGATCATCGGCCCCGAGCTGGACGCGGCCTGGAACGGCGGCATGAAGCCGACCTGTACACTGATTCCCGTCCCTCGGCTGGCGCTGGACGGGATGCTCTTCGAAGTCGAAGCGGTCGCTGTCCTACGTGCCTGACAGCGCGTAGCCGCATGGGATGAACCCGCCCTCCGCATCGCGCTGAGTGAGGGATTCTGGCGTCGGTCATGCGGCGAGACGCACCTGCGCGTGGGCACGGCGAATGGTGCCCCCGCGCGGGCTCAGTCGGCGCCCGGAAGCAGCGAGGGGGCGGAGAAGAAGAGCAGCCCACGGCTCAGCATGGGGAGCCATGCGCTGTAGTGATCATCGCCGGGAAACTCCAGGTACTGGACCGCGAAATCGCCGCCGCCCATCGCCTCGAGCTCCACAGCGAGTTCACGGGCATTGTCGACCATCCGCCGCTCGGCGGCGAACATGCCCCGCGTCCCCTCACTCTTGCGCGGCTTCTGCTCCAGCCCTCCAACCGTGAGCAGCACGCGCGCCTTCACCGGGGTCCGCGCGAACCGCTCCAGGAAGGCCTTCTTCTCGGTGAGCACGTAGCGGTCGTTCCACCAGATGGACGGGCTCCCCGCGATGAAGGTGTCGAAGGACGTGGGCCTCGTGAAGAACGCATGCAGCACCAGGAGGCCGCCATAGGAGTGGCCCATCAGCGCGGTGCGCGAGCCGTCGATCGGCAATCTCGAAGCAAGCGCGGGCTCGAGCTCCTTCTTCAGGAAGTCCAGGAAGCGATCCGCCCCACCCTGCTTCTTCGAGAACCGGTCCCCCGTGTTCGAGAGATTCGGGGCGGGCGGCGTGTAGTCCTCACCACGTGCCTGGTCGCTGTGGGCCTGGTCCCCCGGGTAGGTCAGCCCGACGATGACCGGCGTTGCCGCCGCGACGCCGAAGCCCCGCGCGAGCCTGGGGAGGGCGCGTGTGAGGCGCTCCAGGGTGGGAAAGTGCGCACCGCCATCCAGGAGGTAGATGACCGGATGGCCGGCAGCGGGCGCGGGGCCCTCGGGGACCGCCACGTACAACCGGTGGGTCCGTCCGGTGTGGGTCGAGTCGAGCTCGAACTGGAAGGTGTCCTGGAGCGTCACCGGAGCCCCGTCCACCCGAGCCACCGGCGCGGCGCGGGACACCGGCCCCGAGGCGCAACTGGCAGTCAGGAGGCCCGCCGCGAGGAGCACGTGGAAGCGTGCGGCGAGCAGCGGGTTCAGCAAGCGCAACCCAAGAGAGCGCGCCAGCGCGAGGGGGACGAAGAGACTCATGTTGGGAGACCCGGTGATGACGGATGAATTGAAGCCCCCGCCCATGCACGGCGAGGGCTCCGAACGGCAGGCGGGTGGCTAGCGAATCCGGAGGAGGCCGCGCACCTGGCCCTCGACGACCGTCTTCGCGTCCCCGAGGCCCGTCTCGGGGCTCATGAGACGGAAGCGCGTCTGGGCGTTGTCATTGATGAACTCCGGCAGCACCAGGAGCTCACCAGGATTCTGCGGGATGGTGCGGCCGTTGGTGGGCACGAGGTCGTCCCGGACGACGGGCGTCGCGGTCGGCGCGTCGCCGAGGGTGACCTCCCACAGGCTCCACCAGGCGCCCACGGCGGCGCTCTGCCCGTTGAACGTCCGCTCGGCGGCCACCGCTGTGTCCCAGGCGGACTGCGCGGCGGCCTTGTTCATCACCCGCAGGTAGCCCTTGCCGGGAGCTCCAGGCAGGAGCATGGCGGCGATGTCACCCTCCGCCCCCGGGTTGATGAAGGAATCGAGCGTGGTGGACCACGCATCGAACTCACCAGTCGCGGGATCGAAGCGGACCATGCAGGGCGTGCCGGTGGTCCCGGGAGACACGAAGTGCGCTCCGCTGCCCAGGGACTCGGTGGCGTAATAAATCTTCCCATCCGTGTGCTTGACGCCGTCGCGCGCCCAGCCGCAGCGATTGTCGACCTTGACGGTCACCTCGTCGGTCTGCGTGTCCACGATGACCAGCGCCGTCTTCGCCGGAACCGTCTTCACGTCCGCGGCGTGCCAGCCACCTGCGATGATGACGTCGTTGCCCGCGGTGATGGCCAGGCTCTGCGAATAGCGGAACGTGAAGTCGCCGTCCTTGAGCTGGGACGTCAGATCCTTCGACGTGATGATGGCGAGGTCCTGGGGATTCCAGATGACCAGCTTGTAGTTCACGTGGTCGAAGTAATAGGCCTTCGTCTCGCTGACGAAGTAGTGCTGGGACTGATAGCCACCGGTCGCGGCAACCCCCTGGCTGGTGAACGAAAGCGGATCGCCGGCCGTCAACGAGCCATCCGCGTTGAGGGTGTAGGGGGTCACCGTCGGCAGCCTCGAGCTGCTGACAATGAACTTGCCGGTGCCCGGATGGCCGGCGGCGATGTACGCGTCCGCGGGAAGCTCGATTGCGTCGCCAATCCCAACGGTCTGCTCCTTCTCGATGTCGTCCAACGTCACCAGGTAGCTCTGGGTGTTTCCACCAGCGATGGCGACCTGGGTGATGGCGGCGTAGAGGGGCTCGGCGGTTCCAGCGTCGGGGACCACCTGGGGGCCGTCCGAATCCGAGCAGGCAGTGGCGGACACGGCGAGGGCGAGGAGTGAGGCTTTCAGCTTCATCGGGCTTCCTTTTGGCGAAGGGTTCCTGCGAGGAGACTCGAAGCGCCTCAGCGGGCGCTCAGAGATCAACCGTGGCGCGCGCGGAGAACGCGCGGCCCGGCTTCTGGACACCGACGATGTCGAAGGCGGGAGCGTCGGTAAGATTCTGGAGGTTGAAGGAGAAGGAGAAGGCGCGCCCCTCGAACCGGGAGCGGTAGGTGAGCGCGGCGAAGTGCAGCACCTGGGTGGGCACCCGCGCCTTGTCGCCGCCCCGCCCTGCGCTCTCCCAGGAGCGGTAGAACGACTCGACGAAACGGGTCGTCCACTCCAGGCCAAGAGCGTCCTGATCGCTCAAGAGCTGACGCTTCTGGAACCGCGCGGTCGCCGAGGCCTGGAGCCAGGGAATGTTGGGCATGCGGTCCCCGTGAAAGCGGGCGAACTGGCCTTCCCGCGCGAGGTTGCGGAAGTCGAGCCAGGTAACGGTGCCGGTGAGCCCCACCCAGTCGCCGGGTGAGTCCCAGTCCACGCCCGCGTGCGCCGAGAAGGAACGGGCGTGGTCCACGTTCTCGTAGGCCTGCGTGGCGTCGCCGGGGAAGAGCTGGATGAGGTTCTCGACGTCTCGGATGCCCGCGACCGCGTTGGCACCGAAGCGGCCAACGGACGTGACGATGGGGAGGAGCTCCACGCCCAGGTTGGCGTTGTGACTCGACTCGGGGACGAGCGCCGAGTTCTCCACGAGCAGGCCCCCATCACCGAAAATCTCGTCCACCCGCGGCATCCGCGTGGTCCGCTCATAGGACGCCTTGAGGAGCAGCCCCCGCGTCAGACTGAAGCGCAAGGTGTCACCGAAACCTCCGGCCCACCGGCGCTCCGCGGCCTCCTGCCTCGTCCCCGAGGCGAAGCGCTGCAAGTAGCCCTTCACGAACACGGTGTTCTCCAACCTGCTGTCCCAGAGCAGCTGACGATGGGAGAGACCTCCGAAGGCGGACGTGAGCGCGAGCGGCACCCGGAGGGGGTCCTCCTGCTGCAGACGGGTGAGGTAGGCGTTCTCGCCGCTTCGGTCGCTGTCATCGACGCCGAGCGAAACCTCGAGGTCCTCGGGGTCGAGCAGCGTCCCGAGGAGCCGCACGCGCCCGAACAACGTCTGGCGCGTCTGGGTGTTCTCCAGCGGCGTCGAGCCAGTCTCCCCGGCTCTCGCCCGCGTCGCACGGCAGGCGCCGTACCAGTCGTAAAGACAGTCGGAGGCGTCGAGAAGCTCGCCCACACGCTGGTTGTACCCGGCGATGGCGAGCACCTTCAGCCGCTCATGGGGCGACACCTCGTAGCGAAGCCCGAGGCCCCAACTCTCCTGCGCGGAGGTGACCGCGCCATAGGGCTGAATCATGAACTGGTCGTGTGGGACCTCCTTGTCGTAGCGGCCGAGGTAGCCATTGAGCACGAGCCGGTCGATGCCCGGCAGTGACTCGAACCCCACCTCGATATCGCCTCCAGTGCCCCGATAGGCGTCGTGGTTGCGGCGCAGGGCGCGCGGCGAGACACGCCCCGTCGCCGGGTCATCCACGGGCACGGTGACGACGTAGTCGTTCTGCGCGCGGTCGTGGAACCCCGCGGCTCGCACGAAGACGTGCTCGTGGGCGCGCCACGTCAGCCTGCCAGTCCCTCGGTAGCTGCCGAAGGACCCGCCCTGGAGCGACAGGGACGCACCGGTTTCGGGCTTCGCGAGGTCGGAGCGCAGGTGGATGGCACCGCCCAGCGCGTCCGTCGCGAGGCGCACCGGGACGACGCCGTTGAAGACCTCGAGTTGCCGGATGAGCGAGACCGGAACACTTCCCAGTCCGTAGACATAGGGCGAGTACTCGATGGGGACGCCGTCGAGGAGGACTCGCACCTGGTCGCCGGAGAGGCCCCCGAGCGAGAGCTGGGTCCGGCTCCCCATTCCGCCCGTCCGCTGGACCTGCACGGCAGAGGCACGCGTCAGCACCTCCGCGAGGTCCTCGGCGCGCTCATGGGCCTTCTCCAATTCGACGACGTCCACCGCCTCCGAGCCGCGCACCAGGGCACGGGCTTCGGTCGACCTGGCGCGCACGACCGAGGTGAATCCAGGGGGAGCGGGAGTCTCTGGCTCCTCGGAAGGCTGCGCGGTCGCCTCTTCCGCGGGTGTGTCGGACGCGACTTGGGCGACATCCTCGGCGCCTGGCGGCGCGGCCTCGGGAGGACGGCCGAGGACGAAGTGGTGGATGAACTCGAACTGGCAGGAGACGGGGTTGCCGTCCTGCATCGCCGGGGAGAAGCGCGCATTCTGGAGCGCGCTCACGGCCGCATCATCGAGTCCGTGCCCAAGTCCCTCGACCACCTCCGCGCGCGTGACCCGGCCCTCCGCATCAAGCGTCAGGAGGAGCTTCACCGCGCCTTCAAGCCCCGCGGCGAGTGCCTCGGTCGGATAGACAGCCTCAGGCTGGGCCAGCAGCACCGGAGGGACGACCCCGCCGGATGGCGCAGGCTCGCCCTCGCCCTCCGGCGCCTGCGGGTGCGGCGTCGCGCCAGCGGGGGAAGCGGACGTCGCCGGCGCCGGGGTCTCGCTCGCATCCTGGGCTCGCGCGACGCCCATCGACAGCACGGAGAGGAGTGCGAGCGTGGGGACCAGAGAGGATGGCGCGGGGGCACCCCGCCAGCGACGAAGTGTGGGCATGTTCACGGTGTACAGACAGGGCTCGAAGGCGCGAGGATGATGTCGATATTGATACTCATTCTCAACACCACGACGTACTATCAGTGCCAGCGGTGGGGGTCAATTGGTTGGCGATGTCATTCATCGGCTGCGGAGCGGCCTCGGTGCTGCCCAGCGCGCCCATGGCGCCGTCAAAGAGGAGGGAGGCCGGATTGGCCCGGCCCGTCGTGAGGGCCCCCGATGACGCCCTCCGCGGCGCCCTTCACGGTATTGAAGTAACCAGTCGCGGCGCCCTCGAGGACGCCCTTGAAGCCGCCCTCCGAGTTGCCAATCCTTGTCAGGACGTTGCTGACGCCTGGAAGGAACCGCAGGTGCTTGCCCGCCTCGCCCGCGAACCACTGGACGTTGTCCTTGTTGCTCCCGTCCGCCTTGACGTGGGTGTCCTTCGTGGTCGGCAGTTGGTGAGCGCCCAGGAAGGATTCCCCCTTCTCGGCGAACGGCCTCCGTGCCGTGCCGCGCATCTCCACCCTTGGTGATGCCCTCGATGTTGCCGTCTTCCTGGCCGTTCAGGACTTTGTTCGACCGGTCCCCACCATTGGCGCCTTGGCGCTGTCGATGAACTCCAGCACCTTGGCCAGCCGGAAGACGGCGTCGGGGTTCTGCTTCGCGTCCTTCAGGTCGAGCTTGGGGGCGATGCCCGTCTGCTTGCACGCCTGCTCGGACCTGATGTCCTTCTGGCGTCCCAGCTTCTTCAGCCGGGGTGTCGTCGACGAGCTACGCCGCCGAACGGCTGTCCCCTGCCGGCCGCTTGTCATTGGCGCTCGGGACGCCGGAACCGGAGGACTGCGGCGCCGGAGCCAGGTTCAGCAGTTGCCTCGAGTTGACGGGAGAAGCCGGAGCAGTGGTCGGACGCATCATGGAACGAGAGAGGGCCGAAGCCTTGACGCGCTCATGGGTATCACCTGGTTCCTGGCAGCGAAGGAAGACTGCTGCGGCGAGGCGGCCCTGCCCGTGCGCTGCCTCACCGCAACGCGCATGCCCCCCCCCAGGAGGGCCCCACAACCCATGTATTTCTCAGAGATGGGATGCCCCCGGAGACCTCGCGTCAAGCGCCCCTCCATAGTGACTGCAGTCACTACGGAGGGGCCGTCGCGTGTTTCGCGGACCTGCGCTCATCAGTCTCGCTGGCGGGCGATTTTGCAGTTCCAATACTCTGCGCGCACGGCGCCAGCGGAGCCCATGAGCGAGCTGAAGAAGCCGCCGTCCGTAGGCTGAGTGGACTCGGGCTCGGGCGCCACCGAAGTCCTCCACAATTGCCGTCCGCTCGCCGCATCGAACGCGGTCACCGTCGAAAGGCCCATCAACACCTGGCCTTGTTGGATTCGCAAGCAAGGGTCCATGGCGCTGATGCTTGGCTTCCGCCCCCATCCCTTCACGTCTTCGGAGACCGTCCAAAGCACACGGCCGCTGGCATAGTCACAGCACACGAGGCGCACGCACCACGAGGCAACCGCACCAGTGTGCGTGCTCATTTCCTCCCAGGTCACCGAAAGCATCGCGACGAAGGGCGGCTCAACGGCGAGCGTCACGGTCGTTCGCGCGCCGCGCAGCTTGGAGTCCACTCGCGCATCGTGAAGATCGTGCCGCCACATGACTCGGCCGCTGACGCGGTCGATTGCGGCGACATAGCCCTGTACGGTCGTGATCAGCAAGGGGTCGCTCATCGCGGTGTTGTAACGCGGCAAGCGATTCGACGTCCATGCGTCCGCCACGAAGTGGAGGAATGGATTCGGCGTCATGTGCGCTCGCGAGGTGGGCTACCAGACCCGCCAGGAATGTCATCGGCGCGCAGGCTCTAAACACACAGAAAGCAATCCGGTGCTCGGGGGTGGGACTCACCCCATAATGGCTCACGCTTTCGGCGTGCCGCAGTTCCTGGACGTCGGTACGGCCCAGGACGTCGCTGGCCCACCGCACGAGACAGAAACGAACCGGGTCCGCCGCGTCCAGCGCCGCCCTCCGAACCACAGACGTGGTCCCTGGGACGGTTGCCTCGGCTGGAGCAGAACTGCTGACCATCGCAGTAGGTCTGCCGGATGCACTTGTCCGCGAGGTCCCCACATCGCTCGGGGGTGAGGCCCTCGCACCAGACATCCGCGTACGCCCCGGCAGATGCCTTCACGGACGCATCCGTGCCAGAGGATGGCGCGGCGGCAGCGACCGAAGCAGCGCCTTTCGGTGGCATGGAGTCGGAGCGGCGGGAACACGCCGCTTGCATGCCCACGATGGCGAACACGAGCAGCAGGCTCCCGCAGAAGCCACGCTTCCGCGGAGAGCCCGCGCTCGTCGCGAGAAGAAACCGGGATTTCCAATGGACGGACCTTCTCGCATTCAACATGGCCCCCTGGAGGAAACGAGCCCCCTTCCCTGCCGCGGAGCGCGGGCCCGGCTGTGTCTATCCAAGGTCCGATCGCTGCATCTCAGGTGCGCCAAGGGCAATGCGCACCATTGAATCAACCCATCCACGAGTGCGAATCACGCCCTGTCCGGTGTATTGAGTAGAGATGTTCTGCCTCCGCCCCTATCGCGATGTGGCCGACCTCAACACCATGACTCACCTCGTGGCACAGGCCTGGGCGGAGCGAGGTCCCCACGTGGAGTGCGCGGTGGGAGACCTGACCTGGCGTCTGCTGCGCAATGCACAGGTACGGCCGCGGGAGGACATCACCCTGTGGGAACACGCGCCGGGGCAACTCGCTGGCTTTGCGTGGGCCTACGGCAACGGCGATGTGGACCTGCTCGTCCACCCGCTCGTGCACGCTGACGCCTTCGCGGAGGATGTGCTTCCCTGGGTTCGCGCACGCCACGAGCGCACCCCGCAGCCGGCCACCGTGTGGGCGCTGGAGAGCAACGGTCCGCTGCTCGCGGCGCTACAGCGGCGCGGCTGGCGGCGCACCACGGGCGGGTGCTACCTGCACCTCGCACTGCCGCTACACGCGGTGCCGTCTCCGCCGCCTTCGCTGCCCGCGGGCTACCGGGTGCGCGCGGTGCGGGGCCCCGAGGAGGTGGCCGCGCGAGCCCTCGTACACCGGCGCGGCTTCGGCTCCGAGCGGGTGACAACGGAGGTGTACGCGCGGCTCATGGAGGCACCGGGTTACCAGCCTGCGTTGGACCTCGTCGCCGAGGCGCCCGATGGGAGCCTCGCGGCCTGCGCGCTGGGCTGGCTCGACGAGGCGAACGCGGTGGGCGAATTCGAACCGGTGGCGTGCGCCCCAGAGCACAGGCGACGCGGACTGGTGCGCGCGCTCCTACACGAAGGGCTCCGGCGCATGCACATGCTGGGCGCCAGGCGGGCCATCGTGTACGCCTTCGCGGACAACCCGGCCTCCCCCGCCCTCTATCAGTCCGTCGGCTTCACCGTGGTGGACCGCAACCTCGGCTACACCCTGGCGTCCCCATGAACGCCCGTCTCACTCGCATTTGCGGCGAGGGCCGGGCCAGCAATGAGGACGAATGACGCCCGTTCACTACCGGCGAGCCTTCGGGAACATGCGGCCTTCACGAACCCCAGCCTGAGCGACCGCGCGAACTCTCGTGAGACGGAGCCTTGTTCGTCAGCATCTTCGTCGGCGTCCAGAGCACTGACTCCCTCTGGCGGCTAGAGGACGTGTCGGGGGCAGAGAGCCGCACTCAGTGGGAGTCCGTCCTACTCCACGAGAACCTCGTGGCCCCACCCTCGCCGCTTATTGGCATCGGCGGGCAGCCCCTGTTCAGCGGGCTGTACTCGTTCGTGCTGCCGTCCACCGCCAAGGGGCGCGACGCGCCAACTGAAACTGGCGGTCAGCCGCGACTGCACCAGGAGTGCCGCTCCCCTGCGCGCCCCATGCCGTCAAGGCGAGAGGCACGGATGCGGAGGCCCACACCGGCTGCCCCTTGTTTCCTACACCCCACCAGGGTGCTATCGGACGCAGGAAACGTGGGCAACACGGCATCTCCACAGGTAGGCAGGTAGATGAAGAGTCAAACCAAGACAGATGGCGAGTCGGCATCGAAACTCATCGACGAAAGGATTGCCGAACTGGGTGATTGGCGAGGCGATGCACTCGCGCGGGTGCGTGCCCTCATCAAGGAGGCCGTCCCGGAGGTCGTGGAGGAGTGGAAGTGGCGGGGAACGCCGGTCTGGTCCCACAACGGGGGCATCTGCACGGGTGAGGCGTACAAGAAGGCCGTGAAGCTGACCTTCTTCAAGGGTGCTTCGTTGGAAGATCCCTCCGGGCTCTTCAACTCGAGCCTCGACGGGAACGTCAGGCGCGCCATCGACATTCACGAAGGTGAGGCGCTGGACGCGAAGGCATTCAAGGCGCTCATCCGCGCGGCCGTCGCGCTCAATACGTCGAGCGGAAAGAAGCCCACGAAGCGCTCGAAGTGAAGGTTGACCTCCGCGGCGCGGGTCGCTCAACTCATCCTCGAGAAGACGTTGAGACGCCCCGCCCTCGGTGGTCCCCATGACCGCCCATCTGGAGTGAACACCATGGCAGTCAAGTCGTCCAAGGTCGCGAAGAAGGCCACCGCCAAGCCGAGCACGGCGAAGGCGGCCACACCACGCAAGGCAGTCGCCAGGTCAGCGGCCCCCAAGCCCAAGAAGGCCACGGCGAAGAAATCGGCGGCAGCGCCCAAGGCCACCGCGGCCAGACGCAAGAGCCCCGCTGCGGCCACCAAGCCAGTCCTCCTCTCTGGCGGTAATCCGCAGATTGCGAAGGGCTACGGCGACGCCCCCATCCGGGCCTACATCGAGGCCATGCCGGGCTGGAAACGCGACGTCGGGCACCGCCTCGACGCGCTCATCGAGCGCACCGTCCCGGGCGTGAGCAAGGCGGTCAAATGGAACTCGCCGATGTACGGCGTCGAAGGCAAGGGATGGTTCCTCGGCATCCACTGCTTCACGAAGTACATCAAGGTGGCCTTCTTCCGCGGCACCTCGCTGCGCCCCATCCCACCCGGTGCGTCCAAGAGCCAGGACACGCGCTACCTCGATATCCGCGAGGACGAGCCGCTCGACGAGGCCCAGTTCGCCGCCTGGGTGAAGCAGGCCAGCCGATTGCCTGGCGAACGGATGTAGGGCGTGCCCTCCGCGCATGACGTGCGCCTCGTGCCGCGGCCCCGTGGCGTGAGTGCCTCTCAGTCAGAAGCACTCCTGCCAGAGCGGGAGACGGCTTCATGCGCGAGGACGCGGAAGTGCTGCGCCGCGGGCGCGGGCCGCGTTCCAGGGAAGGCCACCACCAGCTCCGCGTGTCCGGGAGCGCCGCTCAGGGGGCGGAACACCACCCCTTTGGGACGCAGCGCCTGGGAGGACGCGGGAGCGATGGTCAGCCCCAGGCCCGCTTCCACCATGCCAACGACGGACGGCCACGAGCTGGCTTCCTGGAGGATGTTCGGAGAGAAACCCGCGCCCAGGCACATGCTCGTCACCAGGTCGTGCAGGCCCGGCGCGGAGTGACGCGGAAAGAGCACGAACGGCTCGTTCGCCAGTGAGGACAGCGCGACGACCCGCTGACGGGCTCGTGGGTGTCGAGCTGGCAGGGCGAGCACGAAGCGCTCCTGGAGCAGTCGCTCGACGGTGAGCCCTTCGTGACGGAAGGGCGCCCGGATGATGGCGATGTCCAGCTCCCCCGAGACGAGCGCGGCGCCGACATCCAGTGTCTCGCTGTCGTCCAACTCCAGCTTCACCTTCGGGAACCGCGTGCGGAAGCGCAGCACGATGTCCGGCAACACACCAAAGGCAGACGACGCGGCGAAGCCGACACGCAGCGTGCCTGTCTCTCCACTCGCCGCCTGCTGCACCGAATGGATGACATCCGCGCGCCGGGCCAGCAACGCGCGCGCATCCTCCAGCAAGCGGCTCCCGGCGGCGGTAAGCGCCACCCGGCGGCTCGTGCGCGTGAGCAGCTCGACTCCCAGCTCGGACTCCAGCCGGCGAATCTGCTGGCTGAACGGCGGCTGGGCCATGCCGATGCGCGCGGCGGCGCGTCCGAAATGCAGCTCCTCCGCCACGGCGACGAAGAGCTGGAGCTGACGGAATTCCATATCGAGACGATATCCATCTCAATGCGCATCAAAAGATATATTGGTCGTGAAGGATGCGGCTTCCTACCATCTGCGCATGCGATTCCCCTTCGTTCCCCTCGGCCTGATGCTCACGGCGCTGACGGGAGCCCCCGTCCTGGCGCTGGATGACGCTCCCCTCCCCCTCGTCCCCTCCGGAGCCACGCCGGATGCGCAGGTCCAGGCGAAGCTGGACCTGGCGGACCGGTTCGTCCGCCGGGCGGAACTCCTGCGGGACAGCCTGGTTCCCCCCAGGTGGCTGCGTGAGGGCGACCGGTTGGTCTTCTGGTCCCGTGAGGGCAAGGACGGCGGGACGTGGGTGCTGGCGCACGCCAAGACCGGGGAGCTGAAGCCACTCCTTTCCGGTGAGCAACTGAGGCAGCAGCTCTCGACGCTGCTGGGCAAGCCCATCACCGCGCCCCGCTTCTTCGACGTCGCGCTCGCTCCGGATGAGCAGGGCATCGTGTTCCGCCTGGAGGGGAAGACCTTTGGCCTGGGCCTGTCAGGTGGCCACGTCACCCTGCTGTCGCCGGAGGACCGGGCCGCGCTGACGCTGTCGCCCCAGCACTTCCTCGCGCCGAAAGGCGGCGCGCTCGCCGTGCAACGCCAGGGCGGCTTCGCGGTGCGGAACGCGGAAGGTGCCACCGTGGCCGAGCGCACGGGGGAAGCGAACCTCGACTGGCGGATTCCGGAGCGTCCCTGGTCACCGGATGGCCGCTTCCTGGTGGTGTGGCGGGATGACCTCCGCGCCGTTCACCAGGTGCCCGTCGTGGACTACTCCTCCGCGCTGGAGAAGGTGACGACGGTGCCCTACGCGAAGTCCGGGACGCCACTGCCGCGCGCGGAGCTCCATGTCGTGGAAGTGGCGACGGGCCGCGTGACGCGTATTCCGCCCGTCGAGGGCGAGACGTATGACTGGTTCGCCGGCTGGAATCCCGAGGGCACCGAGGCGCTGTGCCTCCACCTCTCGCGTGACGCCAAGCGGCTGGACCTGACCGTCGTGGAACCCGCGTCAGGCCAGCGTCGGCACGTGCTGCGCGAGGAGCGCCCGGAGACCTTCGTCACCGGCCTGGACTTCGCGGTGGGCGGCTGGGCGAAGCAGGTGACGGCGCTGCCAGGAGGACGCGGCTACCTCTGGATGTCCGAGCGGGATGGCTGGCGCCACGTGTATGCGTATGACCGCTCGGGGAAGCGCGTGCGGCAGCTCACGCGAGGCGCCTTTCCCGTGCACGAAGTGGTGGGAGTCGCCCCCACGGGAGATGCCCTCTACGTGCTGGCCTCCGCCGACAGCGGCGCGCCATACGAGCACCTCTTCTACCGGGGGAGCCTGAAGGGCGGCGCGTTGAAGCGGCTGTCCTCGGGCTCGGGGATGCACCGCATCACGCTGTCCCCCTCGGGCCAGTACTACGTGGACACATGGTCCTCGCGGACACAGCCCCGGCTGAGGGAGCTGGTGTCCGTGGAGGGTGGCAAGCGCGTGCGGCTCACCACGTCAGACGCGAGTGAGTTCGAGTCGCTCGGCGACACGCGGCCGGAGGCGCTGCTCGTCAAGGCGGCCGACGGCGTCACGCCCCTGCACGGCGTGCTCTACAAGCCACGCGACTTCGACTCCTCGAAGCGCTACCCCGTGCTCGCCTCCATCTACGCGGGTCCGTTCACCACCGTTGTCCCCTGGACCTTCCTGGGGACTTCGGATTCGCTGACCGCCAGCGGCCTGGCGCAGCTGGGCTTCATCGTGGTGTTGCTGGACCCCCGGGGTGGCCCCGGACGGAGCAAGTCCTTCCAGGACGCGAACTACGGCCGCGTGGGCCAAACGGAGATTCCCGACTACGTCGCGGGGTTGAAGCAGGCCGCGTCCACGCGCCCATGGATGGACCTGGAGCGGGTCGGCATCCACGGCGGTTCGTGGGGCGGCTATTTCACGCTGCGCGGCATGCTGACGGCGCCGGACTTCTTCAAGGCGGGCTACGCCGGAGCCCCTGGAGCGCTGGAGGAAGAGGCCATCATCAACGAGCCCTATCTCAACCTCCCCAGCGTCAATCCCCAGGGGTACGCGGCGGGCGACAACCTCGCGATTGCAGACAGGCTGAGGGGCCACCTGAAGCTGATGCACGGCACGAGCGACGTGAATGCCACGCTCTCCGTGACGATGCGGATGGCGGACGCGCTCATCCGCGCGGGCAAGCGCTTCGAATTGCTCATCATGCCCGGCCAGCCGCACTCGCCTCGGGGTGCCGCCAGCCGCTACTACCGGGACGATGTGGGCCTGTTCTTCCTCCGGACCCTGGGCGGTCCACGGTAAGGGCTCCTCAGGGGCCCTTGCGGCCAGGCGCTCGGCGGTCCGCATGGAGCCAGCGGCGCACCTCCTCCAGGTACTCCCGTGGGAGGACATGCCCGCTGTCGAAGGTCTTGTGGGTCTTGCGACGAGACGGAGCGGCATCGAACAGGGCGCGGCTGTCCGCGACAGGCGCGAAGTCATCCTTGTTCGCCGTCAACAGCAGCCATTCCTGGTGAACGCTCGCCATGTGGCGCGAGGGGGCAACCTCCTCCATCGACGGGTCGATGTGGGGAGGAACCATCGTCACCAGGTGGGTGACGCGAGGCTCACGCGCCGCCAGCAGGATTCCCACCTGCGCGCCCATGCTGTACCCGGCGACGAGCACCCGAGGCGGCTGGCCTTTCGCGAGCACGGTGGTCAGCAGCGCGTGGGCATCGCGGACGGTGTCTGCAATCATCGCCACGTACCCCGAGGGGTCCCCTTGATGGGCCCGCTTGGCGAGCGCTCCCGGCTTCGCCTCGGGCGTCGCCCGCTCTCCGTGCCGGCGTGCATCGAGGAGATAGACGCGGTAGCCGGACCGCAGCAGTTCGTCCTTCAGCACACCGCCGTGGGTTGGCCCCTCGTTCGACAGCCAATCCTCCTTGCGGCGCGTAAGGCCGTGCAGGAGGACGGCGATGGGTGGATTCGCGGCAGCTCCCGCCGGCTCCAGCACCCGCGTGGGGATGCGCTCTCCATCCGCGCCGCGAACGTCCAACGACGTTTCCAGGGCGGCGGCACGGGCCACAGAAGCGGATAGAAGCAGCAGGCACAGCGACAGCAAGCGGGTCATCTCGGCTCTCCCAGAGGTAAGAAGCCCGGTCACCTTGCCGCCCTCCGCGTCAGCCACGCGTCAACACCCGGTTGACCTCCGGTTGACATGGCGGCTGATAACCTGCCCACCCATGCGAGTGCTCGTCGTCGAAGACAACCTGGACCTCCAGGCCAACATCGAGAGGTTTCTGGGGAAGGACTTCCAGCTCGACTTCGCCGCCACCGGGCCCCAGGGCCTCACGCTCGCGCTGGGCCAGGAATACGACGTCATCGTCCTGGACCTGATGCTGCCGGGAATGAGTGGCATCGAGCTGTGTCAACGCTACCGGCAGCTCGCTCCCCGGCTGGTGCCCATCCTCATGCTGACCGCGCGGGACACCCTCGATGACAAGGAAGAAGGCTTCCGCGCGGGCGCGGATGACTACCTCGTCAAGCCGTTCTCCTTGAGGGAGCTGCGGCTGCGGCTCGAAGCCCTGGCGCGGCGCCCCGTGCCTCCGAGCGGACGACGGCTGACGGTGGGACCACTGACGCTGGAGCCAGACACGGGCCAGGCAAGGCGAGGCGTGCGCACCGTCCACCTCAACAAGACCGAGACACTCCTCCTGAGGCTGCTGATGGAGGCCGCGCCCGAGTCCGTCTCGACAGCCACGCTGGCCCACCACCTCTGGGGGGACGATGCGCCGGAATCCAGTGCCTTGCGCACCCACGTCTATGCCCTGCGCGGAGCACTCGCCGAGCTGGGGATGAGCGACTGCATCACCACCCTCCGCAACAAGGGATACCGCCTGGATGCGCGCGAGGACTAGGTCGGTCCGAGGTCTCCTCCTCGGCGCCATGGGCATGTCCGCGGCGCTCGCGCTCGTCCTGATGGGAACGTTCTTCACGCTCTTCAGCTACGACCTGGAAGACGCCATCTTCGCTCGGTTCGTCGCCACCGCGGCGGACGGACGCAGGGATGACGCGGGGGCCATCCCACTTGGAATGACGGCCTATGTCGGCCACGAAGGCCTTCCGTCCTGGCTCGGAGACGCGCTCCCCCTGGCCACACCTCGCGGCGAATACGAGGTCTTTGCCCAGGGCCGTGGGCACTTCCATGTCGCGGTGCGACCGGACGCGTCGGCTGGCACGACGCGCTACGTGGTCCTGGACACGACGGCGCTGACGAGCACCACCCGCCACCTGCGCCAGACGTCCGGACTGCTGCTGGCAAGTGCGCTGCTGGCCCTGCTGGGCGCCGCCGGGCTCTCCCTGGTCGTCGCACGGAGGCTCAGCCGTCCGCTTGAACAACTCGTGGCACGCGTCCAGTCGGATACTCCGGCGCGGGAAGAGGACGTCGGAGTCACCGAGGTGCGGGCCCTGGCCGAAGCCCTGCGTGTCCGGGATGCCCGAATCCAGGAACTGTTGGAGCGGGAGCGCGCCTTCAACCGGGACGCGAGCCATGAACTGCGCACGCCTCTCGCCGTGGCGCAGGGCGCGGTGGAGATACTGGAGTTGGACCCACCCGCGGACACGGAGACCTTCGCCCGTCTGCGGCAGGCCATTCACCACATGGGCCTGCTGACAGAGGGCATCCTCTGGCTGGCCCGGTCAGGCCGCTCCGACGAATCGTGCGGGCTGGTGAGCATCTCCCGCGAAATGGTCGCGCTGTACGGCAAACACCGCCCTCACGGCGACGTGGCGCTCGTCATCGAGGCGAAGGAGGAGGTCCTCGCGCCACTTCCGGGGTCCGTGGCGCGAGTGATGCTGGGCAACCTCATCAAGAACGCGCTCGCCTATACGCCCCAGGGGCGCATCGTCATCCACATCGCGCCAGAGGGTTGGAGCATCTCCGACACAGGTGTGGGCTTCGGCCAGGTCGAGCCCGGACACACGGGCTTCGGCATCGGCCTGTCGCTCGTGGAGCGGCTGGCGCGCCGGTTCAACTGCGACGTGACCTTCAGCGCCGTGGAACCACACGGGACGAGGGTGCGGCTCACCTGGCCGTCCGCGGAGTCCGGCTGACTGAGGGGACCGCGACGCACGGCATCCCGTGCGTCGTGGCAGCGTCACGCCATTCCCACATGCGGAGCGGCGCGAGCCGCCCCGCCTGCTGCGACGGCTAGGCTTGGTGCTTCGCGATGAGCGCGTTCGCCGCTTCCGGGTTGCTCTTGCACTCGAGCAGGGCGCTGAGAATCAGCGGCGCGACAATGGTGGCATCCGACTCGATGACAAACATCGGCGTCGTCTCGGTCAGCTTGTCCCAGGTGATCTTCTCGTTGGGCGTCGCGCCCGAGTACGAACCGTAGGACGTCGTCGAGTCGCTGATCTGGCAGAAGTAGGCCCAGGGCTTCACCGGCTTCTGCAGGTCGTACTTGATCGAAGGAACGACGCAGATGGGGAAGTCACCGGCGATACCGCCGCCAATCTGGAAGAAGCCGACACCCCGGCCCTCGGACATCTCCTCGTAGCGGTCGTAGAAGTCGGCCATGTACTCAATGCCAGACTTGACGATGCTCGCGTTGAAGTCGCCCGCCTTCACGTAGGACGCGAAGATGTTGCCGAACGTCGAGTCCTCATAGCCAGGGACGACGATGGGCAGACGGAGCCGCGCCGCCTCGAGCAGCCAGCAGGCCTCCGGGTCACCCTCATACGCGGAGGGGTCGAGCGCCTGGATGAACGCGTAGAAGTACTCGTGCCAGAAGCGGCGCTCGCCCTTCTCGGTCGCGCCCTTCCACATCGGAACGGCAATCTTCTCCACCGCGCGGAACGCCTCGTCCTCGGGGATGCTCGTATCGGTGACCCGGCGCATCCGCTGCTCGAGGATTCGCGTGTCGTCCTGCTTGGTGAAGTAGCGGTACTCGGGGAAGTCCTTGTACCCCGTATGCGCGACGAGCCGGAAGAGCGACTCCTCGATGTTGGCGCCCGTCACCGACAGACCGTGAATCAGCCCCGCCCGGATGGCCGGCGCGAGCGTGATGCCGAGCTGCGCCGACGACATCGCGCCCGCGACGCTCCAGAACATCCGGCCACCGTTCGACACATGCTCCCAGTAGGACAGGAGCGCATCGCGCGTCGCGCGCGCGTTGAAGTTCTTGTAGTTCGTGAGGATGAACTTGAGAACGGGAAGTTCGGACGAAGACATGTGAGCCTCCAGCAACAACGTGGTGAATGCTCGAGAGGCACACGCCTGACAGAGCCACTCGAGGACACCCTACGGTCGCAACGAGATGTCGCGGCCGCCATCGGAGCGTCAAGTGGCTCCGGGCTAGCTAGCACAGGAGGACCGCGACCCGCCACCGCGTTCCACGGCTCCCCGGTTGGCCCCCAACCGAGCCGCCCACCTCAGATGCGCTGAACCACCCGCAGCGCGAAGCGCACGAAGCGTGCGTCCAGTGGCTCATTGAGCATGAGGCGCTGCCACACCAGGCCGGAGAGCACGTTGACCACGAGCTCCCGGTCGGCGGGCCGGCGGTCGGCGAGGCACGCCCGGAGCTCGTCACCCCGCGGGCGCACCAGTTGGGCGATGAGCCGCCGGTGGAGGTCCTCGTCGAATTGCGCCTCCGCCATCAGCGCTCGCAGCACGGGCGCCGCCTCCGCGGCACCCCGGCAGAACTCCACCAGCGTCGAGGACAGGGAAGGCTTGCGCCGGCTCATGCGGGGCGCCTGACTCACCCACTCGGAGAACGCGTCGAGCACCAGCGCCCCCTTGCCCGGCCACCAACGATAGATGGTCTGTTTCCCAGCCCCCGCGCGCTCCGCCACGTCAGCGGTCGTCACCGCCGCATAGCCCTTCTCCAGCACCAGCTCCTGCGCCGCCGTGAGAATGGCCAGGCGCACTCTTTCGTCCCTGGGTCGTCCCGTCCGCATGACTCGCCTTTACGAGACTTCGGGTCTCGGAAACAACCCACTTACGAGACTGACGGTTCCGAAATCGCGTAACGCAGTGCGCACCTGCGTAACCCGCGCGCGTTGACGGGGAAGAGGGCCCTGTGTACGACTGCGAGTGACCATGGCTAAACAATCAGGTTTGCTGCGCCGTCTTGGGAATGTGGCGCTGAATGAGGTGAGCGAGCGCTTCGGCAGCACGTCACCCACGCCTTCCTCCGGAGACACGCGCTTCACGCCGCCGACGCCTGCCGCGTCGAAGGACGAAGAATCACTCGAAGGCTGGGGCTTCGCCGACACGCGTTTCGTGGTGAAGCCCGACGGGAGCACCGTCCTCACGGGCACCCGCTACAACATCAGCAATGTCGCGCTGCCAGACTTGATGCCGTGGTTCGCCGGCAAGCTGGCCTCGCCGCTGGGGTACGACAATCGCAACGAGCCGCACTACCCGCCCGAGATTCCCGCGGCGAAGAAGAACGACAAGCTTGTAGCGGCGCTGCGCGAGTTCCTGAAGGAAGAGCAGCTCACCGACGACCCCAAGCAGCGCCTGCGCCGGGGCCACGGCCACACCGGCGGTGAAATCTGGGCCATCCGCTACGGAAAGCTGGACCGGGTGCCCGACCTCGTCGTCTTCCCGCGCGGCCACGATGAGGTGGTGCGGCTGGTGGAGGTCGCCACCCAGCACGGCGCCTGTGTCATCCCCTTCGGCGGCGGCACCAATGTGACGGAGGCGCTGCGCATCCCGCTCTCCGAGGAGCGCCTGGTCGTCGCCGTCGACATGCGGCAGATGAACCGGATTCTGTGGGTGGACCCCGTCAACCGCATGGCCTGCATCGAGGCGGGCGCCACGGGCCGCCACCTGATGGAGGAGCTCGCGAAGTTCGGCTTCACCATGGGCCATGAGCCGGACAGCCTCGAGTTCTCCACGCTTGGCGGGTGGATTGCCACGAACGCCAGCGGCATGAAGAAGAACCGCTACGGCAACATCG
The DNA here is from genome assembly GCF_006547365.1 of Myxococcus sp. AB056. Classification (NCBI taxonomy): domain Bacteria; kingdom Pseudomonadati; phylum Myxococcota; class Myxococcia; order Myxococcales; family Myxococcaceae; genus Myxococcus; species Myxococcus sp. AB056. The sequence continues at coordinate 132,985 of NZ_VHLB01000005.1, forward strand.
AGGACCTGGTGCTCGACATGCAGGTCGTCACGCCCCAGGGCATCGTGGAGCGCCCGCGCCAGGCGCCCCGAGAGAGCGTGGGCGTCAACCCGCGCCAGTACATGTTCGGCAGCGAGGGCAACTTCGGCATCGTCACCACGGCGGTGGTGAAGCTGTTCCCCCTTCCCGAAGTGCAGCGCTACGGCTCGGTCATCTTCCCCGACCTCGAAACGGGCCTCTCGTTCCTCTACGCGCTCCAGCAGTCAGGAGCGGTGCCGGCCAGCGTGCGGGTGATGGACAACACCCAGTTCCACTTCGGCCAGGCGCTCAAGCCAGCCAAGCACGGGCTGGCCGCGAAGGTGAAGAGCGAGGTCGAGAAGGCCGTGGTGACGAAGCTCAAGGGCTTCGACCCGTACAAGCTCGCCGTGGCCACCCTCGTCTTCGAGGGCTCGCGCGAGGAGGTCGCCTTCCAGGAGAAGACGGTGTACCGCATCGCCTCGGAGCACGGCGGCATGAAGGGCGGTGGCGCCAACGGTGAGCGCGGCTACCAGCTGACCTTCGGCATCGCGTACATCCGGGACCTCACCTTCGAGCACTGGGCCATCGCCGAGAGCTTCGAGACGAGCGTGCCGTGGAGCCGTGCCATGGACCTCTACGAGCGCGTGCAGCGCCGCGTCGAGAAGGAGCACGCCGCGCTGGGCCTTCCGGGCAAGGTCTTCTTCACCGGCCGCTTCACGCAAGTCTACCAGACGGGCGTGGTCATCTATTTCTACCTGGGCTTCTACGCGCGCGGCGTCAGCGACCCGGTGGGCGCCTACGCGGCGCTCGAGCATGCGGCGCGTGAGGAGATCCTGGCCGCTGGCGGCTCGCTGTCGCATCACCACGGCGTCGGGAAGATTCGCCGCGACTTCCTGCCCGAGGTGTACTCGGAGGCCGCGTTGGCCCTCAACCGCAAGGTCAAGGCCGCCATCGACCCCGACAACGTCTTCGGCGCGTCGAACTGCGGAATCAACGGCCCGGTGGCCCTGACCCCGGATGAGGAGGCGCACTGATGTCCCGCCACGTATTTCTCACCGGCGTCACGGGTTTCGTTGGCAAGGTGGTGCTGGAGGCGCTGCTCGCGCAGGGCGTCGAGCGCGTCACGGTGCTGGTGCGCGAGTCGAAGGACCGCCAGGGCCGCGTGCATTCGGCGGAGGAGCGCTTCGCGAAGGTGGCGCAGGCCGAGTGCTTCTCGCGCCTCCCGCCCGGCTGGACGGAGCGCGTCGCGGTGGTGAGCGGCGACCTCGAGCAGCCCGCTTGCGGCCTGTCTCCCGCCGACGCCGATGCCGTGCGCCAGCACGTCACGCACGTCGTGCACTGCGCCGCCAGCGTGGAGTTCGACCTGCCGCTGGCGCAGGCGACCTCGGCCAACATCCGGAGCGCGCTGTCGGTGCTGGAGCTCGCGCGCACGTGCCCCAAGGTGGTGGGCATGGTCGACGTGTCGACGGCCTACGTCAGCGTGTGGCGGCCCGGCCCCATCGAAGAGAAGCTGGCGCACCTGCCGAAGCCCGCCGCGGAGCTCTACGAGGCCTTCCAGGTGGCGCAGGGCGACGGCCGCGAGTGGCTGGAGCTCACCGGCCACCCCAACACGTACACGCTCACCAAGAGCGTCGCCGAGCACCTCATCTGTGAGCGCCGCGGCCACGTGCCCGTCGTCATCGTGCGCCCCAGCATCGTCTCGGCGGCCCACCGCACGCCCTTCCCGGCCTGGCTCGACAGCCCGGCGGCGCTCGCGGGCTGCCTGCTGTACAGCGGCCTGGGCGTGGTGCGCGCCTTCAACGCCGACCCGTCGGTGCGCCTGGACGTGGTGCCGGTGGACGTGGTCGCCAGCGAAGTCGTGCGTTCGGTGTTCGGCCCCATGCCGAAGCCCGGCCAGGCCGTTCCCATCGTTCACGCCACCATGGGTGTGCAGCGCGCGCTGCGCATCGACATGGCCGCGGCGTCGACCATCGAGTGGTTCAAGCACCGCCCCGGCGTGGTGAAGGCGCCCGACATGTTCGTCGGCCGCAAGGACCACGGCTTCGACGCGGTCGACTTGATGCGCCGGGAGCTGCCGGTGCAATTGCAGAAGGCGGCGCTCGCGCTCTTCGGCCAGGCCAAGGCCCACCGCCGGCTGGTGCGCGCCGACGAGAAGGTGCAGTACCTCAACGAGGGCTTCGCGTACTTCACGCACCACACCTTCGACTTCGTGCGCAGCGCGCCGCTGGAGGTCCCCGGCTTCGATCCCTTCGAGTACGTGCGCGTGGTGAATGAGGGCATGTACCGCCACCTGCTGTCGCGCGATGAGAGCCAGGTGTCCTTCGCCGGGCCGAAGCACGACGACGCGCGCGGCGACCGGGCGTGGGTCCAGGAGCGCGGCGTGGGCAACACCACGCACAAGGTGTTTGGCTATGCGCTGCGCAAGACGTTCCGCCACTGCACCAGCGACGTGACGTTCGACCGGCCGTCGTTCGAGCGCGCGATGGCGCAGGTGCCCCCCGGAACGCTGGTGGTGCTGGCGCCCACCCACCGCAGCTACTTCGACTTCCTGCTGACCAGCTACCTGTGCTTCCAGCACCCGGAGCTGGGCATCTCGATGCCACACATCGCCGCCGCGGAGGAGTTCGGCCGCATCCCGGTGGTGGGCCCGATTCTCAAGGACTCGCAGGCCTTCTTCATCAAGCGTGGCGTGGGCCGCGAGGTGCCGGAGCTGGGCGAGGAGCTGCGCCGGCTCACCGAGAAGAACGCTTCGCTCATGTTCTTCGTCGAGGGCCAGCGCAGCCGCGCGCGGCTGATGCTGCCGCCCAAGCGCGGGATGTTGCGCGCGCTGCAGAATACGAAGCGCCAGTTCGTCGTGTTGCCCGTCGCCATCTCCTACGACCGGCTTCCGGAGGAGGCGTCCCTGTCGGAGGAACTGTCCGGCAAGCCGCGCCCGAAGATGACGCTCACCGGCGTGCTGTCGTGGCTCACGAAGCTGACGCGTGGCCAGGTGCAGTTGGGCCGTGTGCATCTGTCGTGTGGTGCGCCGCTGGCGCTCAACCCGGACACCGACGTCCGCGCGCTGAGCCATGCGCTCATGGCGGAGCTGCAACGCCACACCACGGTGAGCAGCTTCCATCTGCGCACGTTCCTCGCCGAGAACCCGATTCCGGGCGTGGATGAAGCGTGGCTGCGCGAGGCCATCGAGCGCCGCGGAGGCCGCGTGCTCGACAGCGACCTGCCCGTCCCCAGCCCCCTGTCTCCCGCGCTGGCACACTCGCTCCGGAACCAGTGGCAGCACTGGTTCGCCGGTGACGTGCTGGCCCGGCAGCCCGGCAACCCCGCGCTGGAGGACCACCTGTCGCGCTACCGTTGGTGCGCCACGCCGCTGGCCGAGCTGAGCGACGCGCGCGTCGACGCCGTGGTGAAGGCGCTCTTCGAGCCTGTCGTGCGCGACTATCAGGAAGCGACGAAGGTGCGCGCGCCCGACGAGCTGAAGGCCGTGGCGGTGACACACCGGCCGCACCTCGATGGCGTGGTGCAGGCGCTGGTCTCGCGCGACATCGTGAAGCCCGCGGGTGACAACTTCGAGTGGGGGCCGAACGCGGCGGAGCTGTCCCAGTTCCATGAGGCATGCGCCTGGCGCGGGGTGCAGCCGTGAAGACACTCGTGACGGGAGCCAGCGGGTTCCTCGGACGCAATCTGCTGGAGACGCTGGGCGACGACGCCGTGGCACTGGTTCGCTCGCCGCTGCCGGGCCCGGTGGCTCAGGTGTCGGGCACGCCGCTCGACCCTGACGCGTGGCTGTCCCAGGCCCAGGGCGTGAAGGTGCTGATTCACTCCGCGGGAATGATCCACCACAGCCGGCAGCACGCCGACGAGATGGTGCGCTTCAACATCGACAGCTCGCTGGCCATGGTGCGCGCCGCGAAGGCGCTCGACGCCCGGCTGGTGCTGGTGTCGACGTCAGGCACGGTGGGCTGCTTCTCCCATCCGACCATCGAGGCGGACGAGCACTCCCTCTACGCCGAGGCGCTCGTGGGCCGGTGGCCCTACTACCTGTCGAAGATTCTCGCCGAGCAACAGTCGCGGAAGCTGGCGAAGCAGCTCGGCGTGGAGATGACGGTGGTGCGGCCTCCGGTGCTCCTCGGCCCCGGGGACACCCTGGGCCGCTCGACGACCAACGTGGCCCGCGTGCTGAACGGGCGCCTCCCCTTCATCCCCACGGGTGGCATCGCCTTCACCGACGTGCGGGACGTGGCGCATGCGCTCGCGGTGCTGGCGAAGAAGGCCGACTGGCGGGACACGTACCACCTGCCCGGCACCGCCCTGCCCCTGCGCACCTTCTTCGAGCGCGTGGGCGAGGTCGCCGGCATCCGGGTGAACCGTCCTGGCGTGCCGACGCTCGTCGTCGACGGGCTCGCGAAGCTCGGCTCCCACGTGCCGCTCAAGAAGCTGCCGGACCCCGTGGTGCTCGAGATGTCGACGTGCCACTGGGGGTTCAAGACGCTGTGGAGCCACGAGGAGCTCGACTACCGGCCGCGGAGCCACCGGCAGACCCTGAGCGACACGGTGGCGTGGCTGCGCGAGGCGCAGGCGCGACAGACGCCCCTGGCGGGCTGAAGTCTGGAGGGGCAGCGCTCCGTCGCCGCCCCTCCCCCCCTCAAACAACGAGGGAGCGATGCGGCACATGGCCTAGACTGGGTCCAAACCAACCCTCTTACGGACCCAGTCACCATGAAGCCCACGCCAGGAGACATCTTCGTCGTCCACACCCCTCGGCTTGACGCCTACACGGCGGTCCAGGTGACCGCCCTGAAGGTCGAGGGGAAGAACGAGCTGGCCTGTGTGCTGGCGTTGGATTGGGTAGGCCCCTCCCTGCCCGACGCCGCCGCGGTTGCGGCCATGGCTCCCGCCCACTTCAACTTCTTCTTCTGGAAGGACCACTGCATCCACGTCTGGGCGTCCGCCGAGGTTCCTCGCGGCTTCACCCGGGTGGGCCACCGGCCGCCCCTCGTCGTCGAGGACGTCAACAGCTACAGCGGTTGGCCCTCCGGCAGCGCCCTCTACAGTCAGCGCCGCTGGGAGGCCATCCCCCAGGCGCAGCGCGACGCCTTCAAGCAGATGGTCGCAGCACCCGACGAGCAGGTGCTGTTCACGGTCGGCGACATGGAGGTACGCCGCTCGATGCAGCGGCTGGATACGGCTCGCCTCGCCGCCGCGCCTGACTTGACGGTGTTCGAGGTGCTGCCGATTCTGACGTCTGTCAATGCGGACGCCCCCATCCCTGGCCTGTTCGACTTCATCCGGCGCCGCCCCTTTGTCTATGAATCAGCGGTGCTCAAGCACGGTGAGCGCCGAGTCGACCTGCGGGGAGCCCAACTGTCCCGGCTCACGCTCGACGTGACGGGCGTCCACGAGCTCTATCTGAACGGCGGCCTCGAGGACCTGTCCCTGGTCGGCCAGCCTGACCCGGCGCTGAAGATTCACGGCGAGGCGGATGGGCGCTGGCTGACCTTGTCCCTGGGCGCTCCGGACATGCCCTGGTCCGGTCTGGACACACTGGACAGCCTTCATCTGCGGGCCGCGCGCGACGTGGATGCGTCGCGCATCGTGCGGCGCTTTCCGAACCTGACGGAGCTGCGCATCTGGGGAGCCCCGGGCTACCTGAGAAACACCGCGGAGCTGGCGAAGCTCCCGGCCCTGGCCATGCTGACATTGAGCGACATGTTCGGGATGTCACCCGACGAGTTCCCCGGCCCGGAGCAGCTCCCCCACCTGGGAATGCTCTGGCTGACGAGCATTCCCGCGGACGTCGCCGCCCAGGTGAAGAAAGCCTACAAGGCCGCTGCGCGCGAGGGCCTGGACCTGTCGGTGCGACAGCCGCGCAAGGCCGACTGGCTGGCGGAGAACCTGGACAACCCCTTTCGCGTCTGGGACGGGGCCGACAACATCAGTCCAGCCCAGGCGAAGAAGGCCGCGGCGCTGTACCGCCAGGCACGGTCGGCCGCGCTCAAGGCCGTCTCCGAAGGGGACCGCGCCCCCGCCGCCCTCGTGTCCGCGCTCACCCCCATCGTCACGGCCTACACCGATGGCTTCAACAAGCTGGATGCCCGCAACACCTTCATCTTCACCGAGGAGCGTGAGCAGATTTATCTCGCGCTGATGGGCATCTTCGACGCGGTGGATGAAAAGCTCCGGTCCACGGAAGGGACTCCCGCCGAGCCGCTCAATCGAGAGGCCCTGGTGTCGGTGATGGACTCGATTCGAGACTTCTAGGGTGATTCACCTCGGTGAATTCACGAAGCCCTGCATGCATCGGCGACGACGTTGGCCATCCGATTGATGGGGGCCACGAATGCCCTCATCGAGCCATCCGGTTGTTTTGCGTCACAAATTTGTATCAATCCCCAGGGACAACCGGACGCAGTCATTGAATTTTTTCACATGCCCAGAGGCATGTAGCGTCCGCTCGCGTGCTCCAACAGGACATCTGTCCATTCCGTATCGGAACACTTATTACCGTTTAAAACGGGCAAATCTGGCGTGCTATCTTCCGCCGCCATGCGCACTTCCCTCAGCTTCGCGTCCCTCCTCGTCGCTTCTTCCCTCACCGCTGGCTGTCTCGGTCCCGAGACGGACACTGATACGGATGCGGTTCAGTCCATCGAGCAGCAGGCCACGGACCCCTTGTTCCGCGTCCACAACGTCGTCGAGGCGGTGCTCCCGGCCGCCAACTACGACGGTGTCGCTGGCGACGAGTGCATCGCGCTCGTGAACCCCGAGCACCGCCTCCGCAAGATCATCGTCGTCGAGACGGCCGGTGCCAACGGCGCTTGCGCGCTCAATGCCTACAGCGCTGGCGGCGCCCTCAGCTTCACCTGGGGCGACACCACCGTCTACCAGGGCCCGGCCGGCATCGCCTCCATCCGCGCGGCGCTCTCCGACACGGATGGCGCCGTGCACCGTCTCACCGGCACGCTCACCTCCGAGGCCACCACCCTGGCCCACCTGCAGTCCTTCCTCACGCAGACCTACGCCCAGCAGGCCAGCCAGCTCGCCACGTTCACCGCGGAGCGCGTCCACTCCCGCTACGACTTCGAGGGCCAGGAGCAGGTCTACGCCGAGGCCGCCTACCAGGCCGTCCGGGTCACCCAGCCCTGTGAGAACCCCGGCTACCCGACCCTCGAGGCCCGCATCCACAACGGCTTCGTCTATGGCTACACGGCCAGCAACACGGGCAGCTGCCACAGCGGCTGGTTCACCCGGCGCTACGTCTACAACCGCAGCTGGCAGCTCGTCGACAGCTACGAGTACTCCGAGTAGTCCGCCACGCCGCGGATTGACGCGGCAGGCAGTCGCCGTTGCTCATTGATGGCCATGGATGGGCCTCTCGCGCGAAGCTGTCCAGCGGGAGGCCATCCATGAGCGCTTCGTCCAGAGCGCGGCCGGACACAGCCTTCCCACGGGCTGAAGCAGGGTTCTGACGTCGCGCCACCAGGCGGCGGCGCCGCCCTGCGCTTTAGGGCATCACATCGCGGCGAAACAGCCGTGAAACGTCACGGGAATGGCCTGGTCGAAGTGGACGGTCGCCAGCGGGCCGTCTTCGAGATGCTCGCCATCGAGCACCGCGACGTAGGAGTGGTCGGTCGTCGAGTCGAACACGAGGTCGAGCACGAAGGTGGCGTCCTGCGACGCCTCGCGCGGCACGAGCACGGGCTCACTCGGCACATGTCCGGCCGGGAGTCCCCACTCGGAGCCCCTGCCCCGGTCGAGGTCGATGCGCGTCACCCCCAGGATATTCCGGCCTGCGACGTTCCGCTCGGTTTGCGCGAACACCGTACCGTGCCGCGCGCCATGCAGTCGCGGATGCACCTGAGGAAAGTCGCAGGGAACGTCGAAGAGCTTCGTCTCACGCGCCGTGCCGGACTTCAGGTCGAGCTTCACTCGCGTCAGCAACGGGAGGGGCCCGGTCGATTCCATTTCTCCAATCTCCCCGAGCGAGAACTCGGGGTAGCGGCAGAAGTCGACACATGGACCGTCCGCGTCCTCGAAGGCGTTCGAGAAATGCCAGAGCCAGAAGGGGGCGAGCTCGAACGTCCGGGGTGAATGGATGGCATCGAGCGGGACGACGATGAGCCGCGCCCCCAGCTCAGGCCTCCACCGAAAGAGCTGGGTGACATCTCCCAGGCCGACCATGGCGCGCAGGAGATTCAACTGCACGGGCCCCACGAACAGGATGAGGTGCCGCTCCGTCGCCATGAAGTCATGCACCATGCTCTGCCAGGGTGCCTCCACGGTGCCGAGCTTCGACGGCTCCCCGTCGTCCGGCAGCGCGTACAGGTCGATGTTCATCTTCCGGCCATACCGAACCCCGAAGTTGAACGTCGTCCGCAGCGAAGCGACACGATGAGGGTGTGCGGAGAAGGCCCCCGTCACCACGCCCAGTCCCGTGGCGTCGAGCGTCTCCAACGTCGCGGGGTCCATCTCCTGGAGCAGGCCGTTCTCCATCAGCGCGAAGAGCCGGTCCTTCCACAGGAACGTCGAGGTGTTGCCCGTGGTCTTCGCCACGTCCTTTCTCGCCGACCGCATCCGGTCGAGCCACGACGCGGATGACGTGTAGAGAAACCGCCCCGCGCGTTCCTCCGCACGGTAGCCGGCGCTCTCGACGATGCGGCTCGCGCCCTGCGCGCCACCGCCGTCGAAGCGCACCGCCGTCACGGCGCCATCCGCCTCGAACGCATGCGCGATTCGCGTGCCAAATCGCTCGAAGAGGCCCGGTCCGGCGCGGAACAAGGTCCCCCGGAGGGACTCGGGGAGCCGGCCTTCGACCCGCAGCGGCTCGAAGCCATGGGGACGGGAGAGGGACCGCAACAATGGGCTCACGGCATTCGCGCTGCGCATCCGCTGCTCCTGGAGCGATGAAATCTGCGTCGAGGCACAAAGTAAGTGTCTCTTACTTACTTTGCAACAAGGGCCCGTCCATCTACCCTGGCTCCACGCATGGCCACGAAGACGCGAGCACGCCCGTACCACCACGGGGACCTCAAGCACGCCCTGCTGGAAGCCAGCATCGAGCTCATCCGCGAGAAAGGCGTCGACGCGCTCACCGTGGCGGAGGTCGGACGCCGCGTGGGGGTGTCCTCCGCCGCGCCCTACAAGCACTTCGCGGACCGGCTGGCCCTGCTGCGTGCGCTCGCGATGGAGGGAAACCGACGACTCAACGCGGCCCTCATCACCGCGACGGAAGGGACAACGGACCCGCACGAGGCCTTCCGGCGCTCAGGGGTCGCCTATGTCCGGTGGGCCGCGGAGAACCCGGCCCTGTACCGCATCGCGACGGACCCGGCGTACATCGACTACGCGGGCCCGCATCCGGACGAGGAAGTCCCCGAGCCGCTCAAGGGCTCGATGGACACGTTCTGGCCGGAGCTGTCGAAACTCGTCCGGTCCGGGAGCGCGCTCCCCACCTCACATCCATTGATGGAGCAACTACGAGGTCGCGCGCTCGCGCAGGGGTTGGCGAACATGTTCGTCAGCGGCGTGTTCGACTCACTCGGAATCGCCACATCCGACGCGGAGCGGCTGGCCCGCGCCATCACCGGTGAGGACGTCCCGGCCACGACACGCAAGGGCAAGACTTCGCGGACGCTCCGTTCAGGAACATCCTCATGACGTACGAACAGCGATTCACCACGCACAAGATTGAAGAGAACGTGTGCGAGCTGTTCTGAAGGCATCGATAGTGACCTGCAACTTCACCCAGTAATCCCGGGGGTGCCAGCCGGGCCTGCCGGCTCAGGTCACCACGCGTGCCCGCGCGCCATGGACCCCCATCTGCAGTTGGAGCGAGTAGCTGCCCCCATCCCCATGTTCGCTGCTTCGCGTCCATTGGGGCCGGCCGGAATCCGCCGCGAACGCGACGAGGACGTCTTGGTACGCGACGATGACCTGCCCGTCTTCCACCAGCACCGAGGCGGACGTGAAGTTCGGCGCATGAGCCGGCGCCACGCGCTGCGTCCAGAGCGGGCGCCCACTCTCGTAGTCGAGCACGTGGACATCGAGGAAGACGCGCTTCTTCAAGACGCCATCGGAGCCGCCCGCGAACACGAACACTCGCCCATCCCGCACCTCCACGTGCGTGGGACGCGGGCGCATCCCTGGGACCGATTTGCCAGGAACGGGGAACGTCCATGCGGTACTGCCGTTCATGCGGTCATAGGCCGCGACCAGGCCATTGAAAGCCGTGACGAGGAGTGGACTGGATGGGTGCGGTGCGTTCATGCCGCGCTCCGTTACCACAGAAGCCCAGAGCACCCGCCTCCGCGCACGGCCCCACGGTGCCCCTGGGAGAAGGCCGCGCCATGGGCGTCGCCCCCCCTTGGAGACGGGGCCTTGAATACGTACTGACTCGTATCTTCCGTAGAATCGCGAGTGAGTCCGGGCACTTGGGGCCCATGGTGATGCAGCCCCCACCCCGCCTGTCGTCCGGACTGGCGCCCCGCATGAGCGCCGACCCGGCGCTGGAGGCTGTAACGCACCCGCCCAGAACGTTGGTAGGACTCCCAACCTGCTGGGGCGCGCCTAGGAAACTCCCAGATTGCGCTGAAATCAACTATACGCGCTCCGTACAAATTTCGCGGCACACGAGCGACCCGGTCGGCGAGGTCAGGCTCCCGGGACGTCTCTGGAGGATTGGATGGAGTTGTCGAGTCTCGAGTCGAGTTTCTGGGCAATCGCACCGGGCGTGGTCGGCGCCGTGGGGCTGCTCTTCGCTGCGGTCTTCTACTTCCGCGTCAAGGCGCTCCCGGAGGGTGACGCGACGATGAACCGCATCGCGGGCTACATCCGCGACGGCGCGATGGCGTTCCTCGTCCGCGAGTACAAGGTGCTCGCCGCGTACTGCGCGGTCATCGCGGTGCTCATCGGCCTGGCGCTGGGGCCGCTCGCCAGCGGGAGCTTCGTGCTCGGCGCGTTCCTCTCGCTGCTGGCCGGCTACATCGGCATGAAGGCCGCGACGTTCGCGAACGTGCGCACCGCGCAGGCCGCGCGCACCGGCTCCAAGCCGAACGCGCTGCTGGTCGCGCTCGACGGTGGCGCGGTCATGGGCCTCGCCGTCGCCGGCCTGGGCCTCCTCGGCATGGGCGGCGTCTACTACGCCTTCCAGGGGCATCCGCAGCTGTCCCCCGTCCTCCACTCCTTTGCCGTGGGCGCCAGCTCCATCGCGCTCTTCGCCCGCGTGGGCGGCGGCATCTACACCAAGGCCGCTGACGTCGGCTCCGACATCGCCGGCAAGGTCATTGAGAACATCCCCGAGGACGACCCGCGCAACCCGGGCGTCATCGCCGACAACGTGGGCGACAACGTGGGTGACGTGGCCGGCATGGGCGCCGACATCTACGAGTCCATGGTGGCCGCGATTGTCGCCGCCATGGCCATCGCGCTGACCGCCAGCGCCGCGGACCTCTCCCGCCTCGTGGTGGACCCCTCCGCGATTGGGAGCGCGAAGGTGGCGGGCGTGGTGATCCCGCTGGTGCTGTCCGCCGTGGGCCTGGTGGTCAGCCTGCTGAGCATCTTCATCGCGCGCGCGCTCAAGCACATGAACCCCGCGCAGGTGCTGCGCAGCGCCCTCATCCTGCCCCCGGTCATCCTGGTGGGTCTGTCCTTCGTGATGATGCAGGTGTTCGGCCTGTCCCAGGCCATCACGGTGGCGCTGGCCGCGGGCGCCTTCGGCGGCGCCATCATCGGCCTCGTCACGGACTACTACACGTCGTCCACGCCGGTGCAGCGCATCGCGGAGGCCTCCGTCACGGGCGCCGGCACCAACCTCATCCGCGGCCTCGCCGTCGGCATGGAGAGCGTGGGCATCCCGATGGCCACCATCGCCGTGGTGGCCTACATCGCCGACCAGGCGCTTGGCCTGTACGGCATCGCGCTGGCGGCCGTGGGCATGCTGGGCGGCACCGCCGTGGTGATGACCGTGGATGCCTACGGCCCCATCTCCGACAACGCCGGTGGCATCTCCGAGATGTCCGGCCTGGGCCCCGAGGTCCGCGCCATCACCGATGAGCTGGACGCGGTGGGCAACACCACGGCGGCCATCGGCAAGGGCTTCGCCATCGGCTCGGCGACGCTCACCGTCATCGCGCTCTTCTCCGCCTTCAACCTCGAGGTCAACCACACGCGCATCGCCGCCGGCCTGCCGGAGATGAGCCTGCAACTGACCAACCCGAACGTCATCGTCGGCCTGCTGCTGGGCTCCATCCTCCCGTTCCTGGTGGGCGCCTCCACGATGCTCGCCGTGGGCCGCGCGGCCGGTGCCATCGTCGAGGAGATTGGCCGTCAGTTCCGCGAGATTCCGGGGCTGATGGAGCTCAAGGCGGACCCGGACCCCAAGAAGATCGTCGACATCGCCACCAAGAGCGCACTGCGCGAGATGATCTTCCCGGGCATCATCGCCGTCGCCGCCCCGCCCCTGGTGGGCTACCTGCTGGGCCCTGGTGCGCTAGCGGGTCTGCTGGCCGGCTCGCTCGTCGTCGGCGCCACGATGGCCCTCTACATGGCCAACGCGGGCGGCGCGTGGGACAACGCCAAGAAGTTCATCGAGAAGGGCAAGCTGCCGGGCCACGCGAAGGGCTCGGCGGTTCACAAGGCCGCCGTCGTCGGTGACATGGTCGGTGACCCGTTCAAGGACACCTCCGGTCCTGGCGTGGCCATCCTCATCAAGGTCATGAGCGTCGTGTCCCTGCTCGTGGCCTCGCTCATCGCGCTGCGGTAGTCGCACCGGTGCAGCGCCTCGGATGCCGAGGCGCCGCCCCCCCCGGCAGCTCGCACCGCGCGGCCCCATCAGCCGCGCGGTGCTCCGGAGCGCTGGACGGAAGCCAGGGCAAGCCTGGCCACCGGGTGTCCCCACCCCGCCGGCACCGCGCCTCCTCGCAGCGGCCCGGACCTCGGGAGGAGCGAACCGAACACCCCCACCCTTGCCTGCCCGGGAGCGCTCTGGCCAGCGGGCGGGCGCGCACTACACTCATGGAGTACCGCGACCGCGGCCCCAGGTGCGGCGGCAGCGGCCTGACGTGCGCGCGTTCGCACCCGTGCCCCCGGGGAGAGAGAGGCGTGTCTCCGTTGTTCCGCTGTCAGAGAGGTGACCCATGGTCCTGGAGCTCTCCCACCAGCAGATCCACGTCCTCCACGCGTGCCTGTCTGAAAGCATCGCGGAGTTGCATGACGAGGTCCTTCACACCGACGAGCGCGACCTGCGCGAAGCACTGAAGCTCAGGCTCGACCACCTGCAGGGCATCCAGCGGCAGGTGGAAGCCTTGATGCAAGCCCAGGAAGCGGCATCTCCTGACTGAATGCCGCTTCCCTGCTGCTCGAGAATGCAGCCGGGCCCCGAGCGAGAGACAGCGGTGCTCCAGGTCGATGTCGCCGGCAACGGACCGGTCGCCACGCTGACCTCGAGCACCGCGAAGGCGGACGTCGTCGCTCGCGGGCCAGGCTCAGCCGGTCACGGTCCCCACACCGGCCCGCTTGGGGTGACCGTCATCGCTTGCACCCCCGCGCGCAGCGGCGCCGGAGTCACCGTGCCGCTGGCGGCGTAGCCGAAGCTGCCGCCCGTGCTCTCAATCCCCTTCTCGAAGCGGACCACCGCGCTTCCGCGGGTTGGGTGACTCAACGTCACGCTGTACGCGGTCGCCGTCTCGTCGAGCGTGAGCTGCAGCGCCGAGCTGTCGGCCACATCCTTGGCCTGCACGACGTTCAGGAAGTGACTCACCACCTGCCCGTGGGTCTCAATCTCTCCACGGAACTGGCCCACCGGGTACGGGTAGGTGCCATCGCCGCGCACCGGGCCGCGCTCGTCGACGATTCGCCGGACCGGATTGGCTGGCACCAGGGTGCTGACCCGCAACTGCTGCCCGCCACTGCTCGCGGTCCAGGTATTGCCCGTGAGCACCGGGGCCTCCGGGAAATGAATCAAGAAGGTCTTGGCAACCGAGGCGTCATCCTGTGCGCTTTCGAGCCGGTCGAACACAATCAGGGTGTCGAGCGGACGCACGAACAAGGTCTCACGCACCACCCGGCCCGCGTGTGGGTTGCCGACCTCGGCCTCTCGGTGAGCCCACTCGGCGTTCAAGTCATACACGCCGGTGAGGTCGACCGCGGCGTAGCTCGCCACGGACGACGACTCCAGGCGCAGCATTTGCGGCGCGTGGTGGTAGTAGCCGACCGTGCCCAGCCCCTCGAACAAGAGCGTATTGTGCCCCACGGGTGACGCACAGTCGACCGCCGCGCCACCGGCGTATCCGACGATGGAGTTGGCGTAGCCCACCGTCTCGCGGGTCAGGAACTCGCCCGCGCGCCACACCTGGAAGTTGCCGGAGTCGCGGTGCTCGTGGCCCGCGTTGGCCGTCACACCGAACTGCAGGTTGACCAGGGTCGCGTCGGGCGCCCACGCCGTCTTGGCGTACACCATGCCCAGTCCAGGTGCGTGGTAGTCGAGCGGCAGCTCCGCAAGGTCACGAGACGGCACCGCCGCCAGCGTGTCGCTGTAGACGTACCGGATGAGCCGGTCGTCAATCGGATGGCCGGTGAGCTCCAGGAAGCGCTTGGCATAACCCGCGATGGGCTGGTCCGACCACTCCCCGATGAGCGGAGCGAAGTAGCTGCCCAGCGACGTCTGCGCGGTGTTGCTGGGATTCCACCGGTTCAGCCAGCGCTCGTCGTCATTGAACGGGAAGGTCTCGAACAGTTGGAACTGGCCCCTCCGGGTGGGTCCCGGCGTGGTCGAGTAGATGGACCAGAACACCGACGCCATGAAGTAGTCGGTCTGGTTCCACATGTCGTGGCCATACAGGCCCAGCGTGGTGAACGGCACCGTCATGTAGCCGAACGTCCGGCGGCCGTAGGTCGAGCCCTCGTGCGGTGCGCCGCCCGCCGCCGGCCCATCCAGATAAGGCCGCAGCGAGAAGGCCCAGCGTGATTTCATCGCGTACTGCAGGAGCTCGTTGGCGAACGGCTGGTTTTCATGCCAGCTGGCAATGGCCCACAGGAGCGAGTTGCGGAAGTACCCCGTGTAGTAGTTGTTGCCCTCCATGCCAATGCCGCCCCACGGATTGTCGTTGAGCAACTCGATGGCGACGTTCCACCGGTTGATCAGGAGCGTGCGCTCCGCCGAAAGCAGGTGGGCGAAACACCAGTCGTAGGTGAGGATGGCCGCCTCGCCATACCAGCGGGCCGGATCGCTCGACACCGTGTTCTCGGAGATGGGAATCTCGGTGCGCACCGCCCAGTCAATCGCGGCGCGGCACGACGCCGGGGTGCCGGTGAGCAGCGAGTGCATTGCCGCATCGATGGCCTGCTCGGGCGTTTGTACGTTCGCGACGGGCGTGTACGGGTTCTGCGCGAAGTACGCCTGGGCCCGGGCCAGCCGGTCCGCCGTGAACCACACCCGAGGATGCGCCACCGGGATATCGAGCACCACGGGCGGCCCGTTGGCGATGGTCAACATGACTGGCGCCGAGGTGGTCTGGTTGCCGGCGCGGTCTCGCGCCACCGCCGTCATCGGGAAGGTGCCGTCCCCCAGCAGGGTGGTGGAGACGTTGATCCAATAGGGATAGCTGAGGTCTTCGCGCCCGAAGTCCTGTCCGTTCACCTGCAACTGCACGCCCGCAATCCTCACATTGTCATGGGCGTTGACCCTGACTTGGAGGGTACCGCCCACTGTCACGCCGCTCTCGGGCACGACGATTTGGACCTGCGGCGGCGTGACGTCGGGAGGTGGCGCGCTCACGTTGATGGAGACCGGCGCGGAGACGGTGACATTGCCAGCGGCATCGCGAGCCACCGCGGTCAGCTGCCGGAGCCCATAGGGCTGGAGCGCCTCGGTGTCGAGCGTCACCGACCAGGGTGCGGCCACGTCCGGCGCGCCGACCTGAACGCCGTCGAGTTCGACGTGGACCCGGGTGACGCCCACGTTGTCGCTCGCGCTCATCCGCACCGTGAAGGGACCACTGACCGCCTCTCCCGCGACGGGCGCGGTCACCTGCACCTCGGGAGGCGTGGTGTCGACAACCACGTTGGCGATGGTGACGAGAACCGACGCCGAGGTGGTGAGGTTGCCAGCGGCGTCGCGCGCGTGCGCGGTCAACACATGGTTTCCATTGCGGAACAGGCGGGTGTCGAGCTGCGCCGAGTCGAGGTTGCGGCCGTCGATGCGCAGCTGCACTCCGGCCACGCCAACGTCGTCGCTCGCGTCCACGGTGATGCCGACCACGCCCTGCACCGTCGCGCCCGCCGCGGGCGACATGATTGCAACGGATGGAGGCGTGGTATCGCTGCGCGGCGCAGGCGCGGTGTACTCAATGGTGAGGAGCGGCTGGCGCTCCGGCTGGGTGGCCAGGCTGGTGAAGACCTTGGCCACCTTCCCAATCTTCGAGTTCGCCAACAGCACGCCCTGGTTGGTCGACGGGTCGTCGACCCACGACTGCACCACCGCCACGTCGAGTGGCACCTGGTGCACGCTCACCGTGCCCGGAAACGTGGAGACCTCGAACGACGAACCGGCGACCAGGTCCGTCCCCTGCCCGACCGCCCCCAGCCGGTCCCACTCCAGCCCATCGTCGCGGAACTGCCATCCCAGCCCGTTGGCCGTCAGGCTCCAGGGCGCCTGCACGTACGCGCCTCGAATCGAGAAGTCGCTGGTGTAGGTCTCCACCGCGAAACGCAGCGTCGCGCTCTGAACCACCGCCCCAGCCGGTACGCCCGTCTGAGGGAAGCGCAACAAGGCCTCGACCTCATAGTCCTCGGTCTGGAACACCCCGAGCAGCACTTGATTGCGATGCGCCGAGCCGTTCTGCGTCATGCCTTGGCTGGTGATGGCCACCGCCTCTGACACAGTCACCGGCGAGGTCACAGCCCGCAGCGCGGTCCCCGTGCCGGCTTCCGGCGCACCATCCTTCGTGCATCCCGTGAGCAAGAGCGCGCCAAGCACCGCTGCCCACATCCCAGTCATACTGCTTATTCTTGAGTTCATTGACTAACTGCTATTACCGCACCCGTGACGGGAAGTCCAAAGGGGCGTCTGCGTTTGCGCTGCCAGCCCCGCTGCACGGGGGCATGACATCACTGCGAAAGCCCTCATGGCGCCTGTGAATCGTGCGCTTTCAGCGGTGAGCGCCGGGAGCGTGAGTTGCCGCGCCTTCCTCGAGGCGTCTCTCCGACGTACCGCCGGAACACGCGGCGGAACGCAGCGGTGTCGGCATATCCCACCCGGGCAGCGACATCTTCGACCGACGCATGGGTTGTCTCGAGCAGGTGGGAGGCGTGAGCCACGCGCACCCGTTGCACGAACTCGAGCGGCGTCATGCCCAGCCCGGCCTGCACCCGCCGCGCGAGCGTGCGCGAGGAGGTGGCAGCGGCACGGGCGAGTTCATTGAGCGTCAACTGCCGGCCCAGATTCGCGGCGACGAATTGCTCCACGGCACGAAGCGCTGGGTCCGAGACGCGGAGGTGCTCCATCACCATGTACCTGGCCTGTGAGACACGCTCGTCGAGCACGAGGTAGCGGGCCACCAGGTGCGCGAGTGATGGGCTCGCGACCCGCGCGACGATGGCCAGCACCAGGTCGGCATGCGCGAAGGCCGAGCCCGCGGTGAGGACGCCGTCGCTCTCGACAACCATCCGGTCCGGCTGGAGGGCGACCTCGGGGAAGCGACGCACGAACGAGGGGACGAGCCACCAGGTCGTCGTCGCGCTTCGCCCCGCGAGGAGGCCGGACGCCGCGAGGACGAAGGTCGCGGAGCACGAGGCCGCGACCGTGGCGCCTTTCGCCGCCGCGCGCGCGAGCAACGTGATGCCGCGCGCCGCATCGGCCCGCGAGAGCAACTGCTCGATGGCGCGCTCGCTCGCCGCGGAGAGCCCAGGTACCAGCAACACGTCTCCAGCCTTTACACCTCGGAGGCTCAGCGCGCCGTCCACGGAGACGGTGCGTCCCGTGCCCGAGCGCACCGGCTGACCGTCGAGCGACACCACCCGCTGACGCAAGACCTGGGCACCCCGGGGAACCGAGGCGAGCCCTGCCTCGACGAGCCGGGCGGCCGTGTCGACCACATCGAGCCCCACGCCCAGCGAGCCCTCTGCCACGCCATCGAACACCACATGCGTAATCACGGTGGCAAGAATAGCCCGTTCATTGTCAATCTCGCCACTGGTGGCGGAGGATGGACTTCCCGCATCGTCCAGGCATGCGCCCATCCACACCTGACTCCACGGCCGACGACCCTCTCGATGACTTCGCCCGGCGGCCCCTCACCCTCAACGACGCCATGCGAACGGTCTACGTCGCCGGCCACGGCCCCGCCGTCATCGTCATGGCCGAGATGCCAGGCATCAGCCCGCACGTCGCCCGCTTCGCACGTTGGGTCCGCGACGCGGGCTTTACTGTCTACATGCCTTCCCTCTTCGGCAGGGACGGTGCCTACCCTCGCGCGGAGGAGGGGCGTGCCGTCATGCAACGCGCCTGCGTGAGCGCGGAGTTCCGAGCGTTCGCGGCGAATGAGTCGAGCCCCGTGACGCAGTGGCTGCGTGCCCTGGCACGCCTCGCACATGAGGAGTGTGGCGGTCCAGGGGTCGGCGCGATTGGGATGTGCTTCACGGGGAACTTCGCGCTCTCCATGATGCTCGAACCCGCGATGCTCGCTCCCGTCATGTGTCAGCCGTCGCTGCCCCTGAGCGACGCCGCCGCGATTCAACTGGCGCCTGACGAGCTTACGGCCGTGAAGGAGCGCCTCGAACGTGACGACCTGACGGTGCTCGCCTATCGGTTCGAGGGAGACCGATTCTGCACGGCGCAGCGATTCCAGGCATATACAGCCGCGCTCGGAAAGCGCTTCGTTCCCCGAGTGCTGCCTACGTCCGCCGCGAACCCGACACCGCCCCCCTTCTTCGCGGAAGTCGTCGGGTGCGCCCACAGCGTCGTGACCGCCCATCTCATTGATGCGGAGGGAGAGCCCACTCGCGAGGCGCGAGACGAAATCCTCGCCTTCTTCGCTCGGCGACTGGGACACGCGGGAGCACAAAGCACGGCGTGATGCGCCACTCGCCCCCGAGAACAGCCAGAGTGAATGGCCGCGAGCTATGCCCGGGCGACTTCACTCGGCTCCGCGTCCACAACGCGCCTGAGTGCCTGCCCCTGGCACTCAGGCGCGGGCTTGGAGCAGATGGGCATGCGAATGCAGTGGCCCAGGTGGCTCAGAAGCGAGTCCAGGAGAGCGGCACCATTCCTCACGAAGACCGCGACAAGAGGCATCTGCGTCACGCCAGCTCAGGGGAGAGCAGTGCCGGCGCCCGGCCGCGCCGCAAGAAGCGCCGTGGCCAATTCCGCAAGGGCCTGCGATTGCGTCGCAGAGAGTCGCAACGCGGGCCGCGCGCGCTGCACCATCGAGAGCGCGGTTGACGCATCCAACGCATCACCTCGGGCAATGAGGAGCGCGGCCGCAATCATCCCGGTGCGTCCGTGCCCTTGCGCACAGTGGATGTAGAGCGCCCCAGGTCCGACAGCCAGCTCGCGCAGGACAGGGGTCACTCTCGCTACGGGTAAAATCGAAGCATCAAGGATCGGCAGGGAGACATACCGGCCCGCGCGACGAATTCCTTCCGGTTCGACGAACTCAGACGTCAGATCGAGCACGGTCACGATGCCGTCGGGAAGCTCTCCCGCCAGCAAGCGTCTTCCAATGAAAACGCCTGGCACCACTTCGTCGAACGCCCGCTCTCGCGACAGCCATCGCACCAGATGCCAGGCGCCCCATGTCAGCAAGAGATAAGGCAGGAGCAGGATGACGGCCCAGGGCTGCATCCGCCCGTCCACGCGCTTGCCGAAAGCGTGTTCGCCCAGTCCAGCGTAGGCGAGTGCCACCAAGATGAAGCTCACCCCAGGCCACAACAGAAGCCACGCGACGCCGCCCAGTCGCAGTGCCAGGAAGGAAATCAACATGGCAGCCATGGCGAAAACGAAGGCGTACTTCATGCGCGGCGCAGCGTAGCCGGAACCATCGGCGGCGACACGCCCATCCTGGAAGGGCGAATCACGCGCGCCATCTCGGGACTGGTGGCCCCAGGTGCGTGAAGGCCGCCGCGCCCGCTAGCGAGCGCCCCGGGAGGCTTCCAGCCCGCTCACGTGCTTGCGGACCATCAGGCTCAAGGGCACGGCCACCAGGGCGATGACCGTCGCCACCAGGTACACGTGGTTGATGCCCGTCACGAACGAGAGCAGCTCGATGTCACGACGCTCCGTCATCCCCTCCCGCGCGAGCACCTGCGCCTTCCGGGCCGCAAAAGAGGAGAGGAGCGACGTGAAGATGGCAATCGAGAAGGCCCCGAACACGTTTCGCAGCCAGTTGCTGATGGACGAGGCGTGGCCACTCAGCTCCCGGGAGAGCTGCTCCATGCCCGCGTTGCTGGCCGGCATGATGGAGAGCGAGATGCCCACGTTCCGGACCAGCATCCACATCAGCACATAGGCGTGGGAGACGTCCGGCGTCAGGCGGCTCAAGGCATACGTGCCGCCCGCAATCAACAGGACGCCCGCCGTCATGAGCGTGCTCGGCCCGAGCGTGCCGTACATGCGTCCGACCAGGGGCATCAGGAGTGCCATGGCCAGGGAAGCCGGGAGAAGAATCAACCCCGTCTTCAGCGGCGTCACGCCCTGGATTTCCTGAAGGAACAACGGGATGAGGAACGCGCCCGAATAGAGGCTGATGGTGATGATGCTCGAGATGAGCAACGTCACCACGTAGCGGCCGTTGGCCAGCACCCGCAGGTCCAGCAGCGGCGCATGCGTCCTCAGCTGGCGGACGACGAAGTAGACGAGTGACACCGTCCCCAGCACGGCCAGCGACACGGTCTTCGCATCCGTCCATCCCCAGGCCCGTCCCTGACTCAAGGCAATCAGCAGCGCCAGCGTTCCGGTGATGACCGTGAGCAGCCCGGGGAAGTCGAACGCCTTCGGGACCTCCAGGCGGTAGTAGGGAACGGCCCGCACCGCCATCGCCACGGCGGCGAGGCCCAACGGCACGTTCATGAAGAACAACCACCGCCAGTTGCCCAGCGTCATCAGCCAGCCCGCCAGCGTGGGCCCGAAGGCGGGAGCGAGCATCGAGGACAGGGTCCAGAGGCTCGCGGCCAGCGCCTGCCGTTCACGCGGCAGCAACTGGTAGATGAGCGTCATCGTCACCGGCATGATGGCTCCACAGAACGCGCCCTGGACGAACCGGAAGGCCACCAACGCGCGCGTGTCCCAGGACACCCCACACAGCACGGAGGCCACGAGGAAGCCCACCAGGCTGGCCACGTACACCCACTTGAAGCTGAAGCGTCCGCCCAAATAGCCGGTGAGCGGGGCGCTCGTTCCCATGGCGAGCATGAAGCCCGTCAGGGTCCACTGCACGGAGGACAGCTCCGCCCCGAAGTGCCGCTGGAGCTCGGGAATGGCGATGGTGATCGTGCTGGAGCTCAGCACCGACATGAACGACCCGACAAACAGGGTGAACATGAACGGCCAGAAGCGGGGGACTGTCGGCTCGGCGGCGGAGTGCATGGGCGACGGCAGGCGCTGGAGCGCGAGACCGAAGCCACTCATGAATCACGGCTGACGCCGAGGGTCCAGCCGGAAGGGACCCGCCGCAGCCGGCCCTCGGCTGCGCTCTGCCCAGGATGTCATCGTGGGCCAGCCAGCGCCCCATTCCGCGGGGCGCGGCGGGCAGCTACCTCGACCACCCCGGCCCCACCGACATCTCGTAGTCGAGGCGGACCAATTCATCCGTGCCCACCGAGAAGTCCGTGCAACGCCCGAACGTCGTGCAGATTCGATAGTCCCCGGGGACCAGCGCGGCTTCGTAGAAGCCCTCCTTGTTCGATGTCACGGAAGCCACGTCCATGCCCTGGGGCAGGGACTTGACCAGCAAGGTCATCGACCGCGGCTCGCGCTCACACTCAGAAGAACACACGTCATTGACATAGGAGGTCATCCCATAGACCCCCTGCGATATCGTCACGGCCTCTTCAGGGTCGACATCACCGCAGGCCACGCTGCTCAAGGTCATGACGGCGAGCGACGCCAGGTATCCTCGGGAGTTCATTTTCATCAGAACAGCCTACGCCTCAGCCCCATGGAAAACCAGACAGGCTATTGCGCAGACACCCGCTCCGTGAATGGCCTGTCATCGCCACGGCGGAGCATCAGGACTGTCCCCACCGCCAGCAAGGCAATGAAAGCAACGTCACGCATGGAATTCGGCTGGACGTCGATGAAGAGGCTGGCGGGCCGGAACATGACCGTCGCTGGAGCCGTGACGAGAAAGGCACACAGGTTCATGCCCGCGTGGAGTCCCATGGCCGCCTCCAGCCGTCCTGTCCGGAGCGTCACCCAGGCCAGGAGGATGCCCACCGTGAGGTAGTAGACCGCCGACCACCCCGGCGTTCCCGAAGCCTCGGGGTTGGGCAGATGCGCGGCCCAGAACAGCAGGCTGCTCACCGCCACGGCCACCCACGGCCGAGGCAGGAGCCGGTAGACGCCCTGCATGAGCCACCCACGGTAGAGCAGCTCTTCCGCCGCGGCTTGGATGGGCGTGAGGACCAGCACGAGCGCCAAGGCCACGAAGAAGCGCGACGCGTCGAAGTTCAGGGTGAAGGACTCGCGGTCCATCAGGACATTCACACCCGCTGCCACGCTGAGCACGCCGAACGCACCGGCAGCCGCCTTCAGGAAGGGACGGACGCGGAAGCCCCCCTCCTGCCCCAGAAGACTCGAGAAGGGTCTCTTGTGCACAACGCGGACCCCGAGCGCCAGCGCAGCGATGACCACCGCGAACGACAGCATGCCCACCGCGAACACCGGAAACGGCATTCCCTCCACGACGCCCGCCACCGGGTCGAACCGGAAGTTCGCGTCCCCCGAGCGGCTCGCCACCAGGAACAGGAACGCCGAATACGGCACGTTGAAGAGCACGACGGCCAGCCCGAGCAGGACTGCTGTCAGCACATACCGCCATGGCTGATTCCGCCCGCGCGACGCCTGCTCCAGATAGACATTGGACATGACCGTCTCCTTTCCGCGGCCATGAGACCGCGGGGTTGAACGACAACGTGGATGGAGCGCCCCAGGCTATGGGGCGGTGGATTCGAGCGCCGCCGCCAGCCGCTTGCGAGCCAGGTGCAAGCGCGACCAGGCGGTGCCCTCGGGAATCCCGAGGACGCTGGCAATCTGGGCGTGTGACAGGCCTTCCACGGCGAAGAGCGACAGCACGGTGCGGTGCTCCAGCGAGAGCGTCCTCATCGCCACCTCGAGTCTGCGCCTCCGCTCCCGCGTCTCGAAGGTCTCCTCGATACCCGCCCGAGGGTCCGCCATCTCGATGTCGACCGCGTCGCCACGGTGACGCTCGCGCCGCGTCTTCGCGGCCACGGCGGCCCGCACCGCGATGCGATACGCCCACGTCGACAGCTGCGCATCCCCCCGGAACTGCGGCAGGGCCCGTTGAATCGAGAGGAACGTCTCCTGGACGGCGTCCTGGGCGTCACTCGGGTCCCGGGTGATTCCATGGCAGAGCAAGTACAGCTTCCCGCTGAGCGCCTCGTACAGGTGGCGCATGGCATCCTCTCGCGCGGCGGCGTCGCCCGACACCACGGCGGTCCGGAGGGCCTCTTCATCGAATGGCACGCGCGGCGTCACGGCGCGACCTCGAGTTCTGCGCGCTCGCGCAGCAGTCGCGGCCTACGCGTCCGCGCGAGGTAGACCGTCATGCCCAGGTTCACTCCCGCGGCAAACAGCAGAGTGACGACTCCCGGGAGCCCCTTGTCGCGCATCAGAAACGCGGTCCCCGCCATCGCGACCGTCATCGCCGGGAAGAGCCACAGGAGGGTGGTCAGGTCCTTGAGCTCCGTGTCGATGCGTGCCCGCCGCTGCGCCATCCACGCGTCCACGCCGACACTAGCCGCTTCGATGGCCCGCCGTTGAAGGCCGCGCAGGGTCAAGGCGAGCCCGCCAGCGAAGAGCACTCCGACCGCCGAGACAATGGCCCACAACCGCAGGGGCGCCTCCGGTGCGAACAGAGGGCCCAGGAACACGCCCTGCCCCACGAAGGACCCGAGCGCGGCCCACGGGCCGTATTTCAGCCAGAAGCGGTCCTTCGCGAGCGCCCGCGAGACTTCCGCGTAGCGCGGCGCCGGAATGCTCACGCCGCCAAGCACCTGGTCCAGCTCCGCCGAAAGTGCCAGGGCCCGCTGGCACTCCGGGCACGTCGCGGCATGCTGCTCCGCTTCCTCTTTCTCCCGCACGTCGAGAGCACCGTGGCGGCTCATCTCGAGCGCGAGCTGATACCCATCGCAACTCTTCGAGGTCATCCCTCCTCCTTCCGCCAGCTCAGAGGCGCGAGGAAGAAATCCCTTCACGGCAGGCGCTTCTTTTTTGAGAAACGGCAGAACCCCTCGAAATCACGAGGGGTTTCCAGGCCCACTCACCGGGGCTTCACGGCCTCGTGAAGAACGACACCTGCTGGAAGCGCAGGCCGGCAAGAATCTGTTCCACCCGCGCGTCCGACAGCGCCCCGATTCGCTCTCCCAGACGCGCCTTGTCGACCGAGGACACCTGCGACACGACGACGACGCTCTGCTTGGGGAGGTTTCCCTCTCCCACTTCGAGCAGCACGTTCCCCGGCTCGCTGGCCCGGTGCAGGTTCGACGTCAGCGCACACACGACCACCGTCGTGATGCGTGAGTGATTGAAGACGTCGTCCTGGACCACCACGTGGGGATGCGAATAGCTGGGGACCGGGCCTCGTGAGTCGTCGGGCGCCACCCAGAACACATCACCGCGGTTGATTCGCTCGGGGGGCATGCCCTTGGGGTCTCCTGTACCTGCCTCCGGCCTGGCGGCCCGGCCTTCTTAGCGAGCGCGGAGGCTTCCTCCAAGACATCCTCCATCAACTCCTCAAGGACCACGCCGACCGGGCCAGGCGCGAGAAGCTGGGCTTCTGCGACGGGTGGGGCGCCGTCACGAAACAACTCGCGAGGCTAGCCGAACGCGGCGCCTGACACGGTGTAGGGTCGGCCCAAACGACCCGAGACGCGAATGCCCCACACCTCTCCGTCCCTCGAATCGCTGACCGAACTCTCCACCCTTGAGGGGCTCCTGGCGGAGCGTGGCCTGGATGCGCTCCTGGCCACCTTCGACGAGGTGCTCGCCGGGACGCCTCCAGACACACGCATCCTCAAGAGCGAAAGCCTGTCGGTCAGCCCCAGGACCTTGCAGGTGCTCCGGCGCGCGCTCGCGCTCGACGCCGCGTTTCTCCGGGCGCACCCCGGAACGCTCTTCCAATGCCTCTACAACCGCCTGCGCTGGTTCGACGCCCCAGACACGGCAGCGCACTTCGCGCCCACGGACGCGGGGCCCTGGAGCCACGCGGAAGCGCACCTGTGGAAGCTCGCGGAGCACTGGCGGGGGCAGTGGACCGCGCGGGAGGGCGCGTCCTGGGTCGAATCCCTGCGGCCCCTGCCCGAGGCGCTGGAAGGCAATGACCAGGTCCTGCGGCACGGCGCCCAGGTGCTGTCCGCGGCCTTCAGTCCTTCGGGCGACTGGCTCGCCACGGGCTCCTGGGAGGACGAGCGGAACGTCCGCATCTGGGACGTGGCCACCGGGACGCTCCTCCGCCAACTGGCGGGGCACGCGGGCGAGGTGCGCAGTGTCGCGTGGAGCCCGGACGGGACGCGGCTGGCGTCCGGCTCACGCGACCACGACGCGCGCATCTGGGACGTCGAGACGGGCGAACTCCTCCACGCCATGACGCGCCAGGAGGGCCAGGTGACGTCGGTGGCCTTCAGCCCGGACGGCCGCTGGCTCGCCGTGGCGAACCTCGGGTGGCGGGTGCGGCTGTTCGACGTGGCCTCGGGCCGGGAGGTGCGCACGCTCGAAGGGCACGAGCAGTCCGTGTTGACGGTCGCCTTCCATCCCTCCGGCCGGTGGCTGGCTTCAGGCGCGTCGGACGACACGGTGCGCATCTGGGACCTGGAGACGGGCACGCAGACCGCTCGCATCCACAGCACCACCTCCGTCTCGTCCGTAGCCTTCAGCCCGGATGGCGATTGGCTCGTGCTGACCTCCATGGACGGCCTCATCCGGGTGGAGACGGCAGGCTGGACGCGCGTGCCCGGAGCGCTGGGCCAGGGTCCCTATTCCCAGGTCGCCTGGCTCGAAGGCGCACGGCTGGGCGCCCTCGCCTTCAACCGGGTGGAGCTGCTCGACGCGAGGAACGGAGAGGTGCTCCGGGCGCATCCCTACCCTTCCGACGGCCGTGAGCGCGGCGCCGCCTTCCTTCCGTCCGGCAAGCGCTTCGCGCTGACCGCGGCGAATGGGCGCACGCACGTCCGCGACCTGGATGCGGACCCCAGCCCCACCCTGCTGGCCGAACAGGACCGCGTCATGAACCTGTGGGGACATGCCGAAGGGGCATGGGGCGTTACACGCCTGCACTCGGAGACGCGCGTCATCGACTCACGCGGGCAGGCCACGGCACTGCCTCCCGGCTCTCCGGCGTCCTACGCGCAGACCTGGCAGGTCAGTCCCGACGGCGCATGGCTGGCCCAACCCGAGCTGTCCTCACACGAGCGGCGCTACCGGCTCGGCATCCTGCTACTCGACGCGCGGAGCCTCGCCCCCGTGCGTACCCTGCTGGCGCCCCCTGGCGAACAGGCCGCGAAGGCCCAGACGCTCCTCGTCAACAAACTTCCGATTGCCTTCTCTCCCGACGGGAAGCTGCTGGCGGCCGCCATCGAAGAGGGCGCGGTCCACCTCTGGCGCGTGGCGGACGGCACCCTGCTGCACAGGCTGCGCGGACCCGGAGGTCCCATCACCTGGGTGGACTTCACGCCGGATGGTACCTGTGTCGTGTCGGGACATCCGGCCAGCGAACGCGTGTACGTCCACGAGATCCGGGGCGGCAAGGTCATCGTCAACACCGAAGCGGAGGTCGAGCCCACCCCCGCCTATGCGGCGGCGGCCAGCGCGCCCGTCATCGCCGTGGGCCGAGCGTCGGGAGAGCTCGCGCTCATCACGCTCCCCACCGGCGCCCAGCAGGTCCTGACGGTGAGCCAGGAGCCCGTCATCGGCCTGGGACTCTCCGCGGACGGCACGCGCGTGGCGGCCTGCAGCCTGGATGAGTGCGTGCGAATCTTCGATGTGCGGACAGGCGCGCGCCTGCATGAGCTTCCCCACCCATCCCTGCCCTTCTCCGTCGCGATGAGCGGCGAGGTGCTCGTCACGCTGGCCGAGGACATGCACACGCGCGTCTTCGACCTCGCCACGGGCGAACTGCGCACGGAGCTCGATGGAAGCGTCACCACGGAGGACGTCGTGTCCCGGCGCTACTGGGAGACGCTGAGCGACGGCCCCGTCACCTTCCACTTGCGACAGGACACCACACCCCGGGCCCGCTTCCAGGATGCGATGGAAGAGATTCTCATCCTGAAGGATGGGCTCGTCCTGGGACGGGGCCGCACCGAGCGGGACTTCTTATACGTCCTGAAGCTCCACATGCCCTGAGCATCCGGAACTCGCGGAAGCCTCTCTCCCCTCTCTGCCGGACTGGAGAGAGGCCCCGCGACCTACGCGCTAGCAGTCCTTCCAATCCGCCCCCGCGTAGCCCAGCCCCCGCTTCGCGCACTGGTACTTTCCGAGATTGCGGCAGTTGCCATACACGACATTGGGATAGGGACCTCTCCAGACTTTGTCGGAGCACCGGATGAAGCAGCAGGCCCTGAGGGCGCTGACCGTTCCATCCTCGGCGCTGGGGTCCTCCTGCTCCAGGTACTGCTCTGGAATGGCGATGGACTCCTGCGGCTCCTGCGACTCCTCGGGCAGCGGACCACCACAGCCCATGGCCAACAGCGCCCCCATCCACAGCGGCAACATGCTCTTCATTTGATTTCTCATGGCTTCAGCCCTCACGTGTCCTTGCACACTGCCAATGGCTAGCAGCTCCGCCAGGCGTGCCCTTGATAGGTGAGCTTCTTCTGCGGGCAGTAGTACCTGCCGTACTTCGCGCACAGGTCGTACTTGATGGAGGGAAAGGGGCCGTACCAGGTCCCGCTGCATTTGACGTTGCAACAGATGGCGGCACTCTCGACTTCGCCCTCACCGAGATACTCAGCGGGAATCCCTGGCGGGGTGGACTCCTCCTCGACCGGTTCGCCCGGCGGCGTTGCCTCTCCGTCGGCGGGTCCGCATCCCACCAGCAGCACCACGCCGGCAATCCACGCAAACCAACGTCCATGGCCATTCTTCATGGAATCCTCCCAGGCTCAATCCAGACAAGAAGGCCGCGAGCCACCGGCCTCCTATTCATTGGACCGAATCGAGGCTCCAGACGTTCCCGCGCCACCCCAGCGCCATTCCAAACCAGACAAGACAGACAGCCTCCGTGCAGAAGCATCCAGTCCGCTGCGACTTCCTGACTGGAGCATGAAATGACATCAGCCCCTCTCAGAGCCTCAATCTCTGACGCGGCGGCACTCCGGATTCCCTCCACCCAAGAATCCGGGATGAAGCGAACGTGAGCCGAGGGGCGCACCTTCACCCGCCCACAAGCCCCCTCCGAAGACGCGCGTCCCCAGGGGCGTGAATGCTGCTCGACGAATTGCGCCCCAGCCAGGGGGTGTCCCACTGGCCGGCCTTTGCCTACAGCGCGTCGAAGCCGGCACTGAATGCGCTGACGGTCGGGTTCGCCCATGAGCTGCGCGACGACGGAATCGTCGTCCGTGTCGTCACCCCCGGTTTCGTGGCCACCGACCTCCATGCCCCCACCCGCGCGTTGACGACGGATGAGGGGCGGAGTGCGTGATGCGAGCGACGCAGCCGCCATTGCCGGCGACAGGCAGCTTCACGATTCGCTTGCGCCCGCCCTTCGCCCCAGGCATCATTTCGATGAACAGGTTCACCAAAAAGAAGGGGGGAGGCCATGGCGACGCGGAACAAGGCCGAAGCGACGGGCGGGCCCAAGCGGGGACGCCCCCGGGGCCGGACGGAGCAGGGCCACGAGACGCGCCAGCGGCTGTATGCAACCGCGCTGGGGTTCATCTCCGCGCGGGGCTACGAGGCCACCCATCTGCGGGACATCGCCAAGGAGGCGGGGGTGAGCGTTGGCCTGCTGTACCGGTACTTTCCCAGCAAGCGCGCCATCGTCCTGGCGCTGTACGACGAGTTGTCCTCGGCGTATGCGGCGCGCGCCGAGGCGTTGCCCGCCGGCTCCTGGCGGGAGCGCTTCCTGTTCGCGCTCCGGGCCAGCCTTGGCGTGCTCGGGCCGCACCACGTGGTGCTCAAGGCGCTGATTCCCGTGCTCGTGGGCGGAGAAGAGGACGGCCTGTTCGCGCCGCAGACGGCGTTCTCCCGGCAGCGGGTCCAGGCGGTCTTCGAAGACGCCGTGGCGGGCGCCACGGACGTCCCGAGCAACGCCACGGTGGCCCATGCACTGGGCCGGCTGCTCTACGTCGCGCACCTGGCCGTGGTGCTGTGGTGGCTGCTCGACAAGAGCCCACGTCAGCGCGCCACCGAGGGACTGGTGTCGATGCTGGCGGGCCTGCTGCCCCCTGCATCGCTCCTGCTGCGGCTGCCCGGTGCCGGAAGCATGGTCCTGGGCGCGGACGCCCTCTGCCGGCAGGCACTCTTCGGAGAACCGGCGCGTGCCCAGGCGGAAGAGGTGACGCGATGAATACCGCGACGCCGGGACATCCCGAGGTCTCCCTGAACGGGAAGGGCGCAGGCGAGCCGCGCGCGAGCACCGCATCCCTGGTGCCGCCCGAGGTGGGCCGCTTGCGCTTCGATGCGGCGCGGACGCTGTGGCTCTGGGGCATGCTCATCCCCGGCGTCACCGTGGGGCTCGCGGCGGCGACGCCCACCACGGTGGCGGTGTCGCTCCTGCTCACCTTCGCGACGCTCTGCCTGGGACACTCGGTGGGCCTGCATCGCGGCGTCATCCATCGCACCTACGAGGCGGGCCCTCTCACCCGCGGCGTGCTCGCGTACCTGTTCGTGCTGAGCGGGCTCGGCGGCCCCCTGACGTGGGCACGCCTGCACGCGGTGCGCGACTACTGGCAGAACCGCCCCGACTGTCCGCCCTACTTCGCCTATGAACACTCGATGGCCCGCGACTTCGGCTGGAACCTGCACCTGCGCTTCGAGGCCGCGGATGACCGGGCCCTGGCGCGGCTTCCTCCAGGCGTATTGACGGACCCGTGGCTGCGCTTCCTGGAGCGCACGTGGCCGCTCCACGTGCTCGGGCTGGCGGGGGTGGTGCTCGCGGTGCTGGGCTCCGAGGCCGTGGCCCTCTGCGTTTGCGCCCGCACGGCCGCCGGCATTCTCGGACACTGGGCCGTGGGCTACGCGGCCCATGTCTGGGGAGAGCGGCGCTACGCCCTGCCGGGCGCGGCGGAGAGCGGTACGAACATCTGGGTGCTTGGCGTGCTGTCGTTCGGAGAGGGCTTCCACAACAACCACCACGCCTTCCCAGACTCCGCGCGCATGGGCCAGAAGGCGCACGAGCTGGACCTGGGGTGGTGGGTCATCCGAGGGCTTCGCCGGCTGGGGCTCGTGCGGGATGTACGGGTACACCCCATCTGACCACGCCCCCACACCAGAGCGCTTACTGCGAGGTCGCTTCCATCCACTGGACCACGACCTGGCACAGCGCCTTCTTCTTCGCCTTCACCTCCGCCAGGTCGCGAAGCGTGACGATGGCGCGGTCCGGGGCGGCCCACTGAAGCAGGCCGCTGGTGTCCTCGAAGGAGAAGCCGTGTGTCGCCTTCACCTTCGCGCCCCGGTGGAAGATGAGCTGAACGCAGTCCTTGGGCTTCAGCTTGAATGTCACCCGGTCATCGCCCTTGAAGCAGAAGCTTGGCGCGTTCCACTTGATGCGCTCCGCGATGCCGGGATGGGCGGCCAGGATGGCGGTGCGCAGGCTTTCGACTTCGTCCTTCCGGGCATGTTCGAGCTCCTGCATGAATCGTTCGACTTCTTCGGACCGGTTCGACACGCGCGTCGCCTCTCTCCAGCACCATGACATTCCGAGCGGGCTGGTGGACGCGGCATAACCCGGCCCATGAGCGAAGTCAGCAGCCCGTAATCCAAGGATGCAGGGCGAGTCAGGGGTCTGGTGTATG
The DNA here is from genome assembly GCF_006547365.1 of Myxococcus sp. AB056. Lineage (NCBI taxonomy): Bacteria > Pseudomonadati > Myxococcota > Myxococcia > Myxococcales > Myxococcaceae > Myxococcus > Myxococcus sp. AB056. The sequence continues at coordinate 164,161 of NZ_VHLB01000005.1, forward strand.
GAGCCTCGTCCCCCGCCGTACCCCCAGGAGGAATCCTCGATGCGTCGTCTTGTTCCAGCCCTTCTCTCCGCGAGCCTGATGGTCGGATGTGGTCCCACCGGCTCCGAGTCCGAGCCGTCTTCTTCGTCCACGGAGCACCAGGACGCGCCGCTCACCACCACGGACGTGGACGTGGCCCCGGAGTGTCAGGGCCTGCTCACCTTCGTCAACACGGCGTCTCTGTCCACGCTGGACGCCTATCTCCCCAGTGACGTCGCCCAGAACCTCGTCGGCTACCGCGCGACGGCGCCCTTCTCCACGTTGGCGCAGGTGTCCGGGGTCCGGGTTGTCGGTCCGGTGCGCCTGACCCAAATCGAGGGTGGCGCCCGCGCGCTGGGCTACATCACCAGCACCTGCGCCGGCATCCTGGACGAGCTCGCGCTCTCCACCGATGACGCGGCGGCCCTGGTCAACCTGGTGAACACCATCGACAGCAGCGCGTTGTACGCCGTCCTGCCGTACGCCTGGAACGGCGCGACGAACCTCCTCAACCTGCGGCCCTTCACGTCGGCGCAGGCCATCTCGGAGGTGACTGGCATCGGCACGGTCAGCCTGCGCAACCTCCGCAACGCGGCCACGCAGGGCTACGCCCTGACGGCGCTCATCGCCGTGATCAACGCGCAGGAGGAGAGCCTGTGGACGTCCCGCCTGAGCCAGGACTTCGACATCCAGGACGTGATTGACGGCGCTCACGGCAATGGCGAGTTCGAGAGCGCGCAGTGCTTCGGCATCGACCCCAGCCTCTTCCCCGCGGGTCAGGTCTGGACTGTCCGCCCCGAGCTGGCCACGGGCACCGAGGTCTACAATGAGGTCAAGAGCACGGTCGACTACGCGGACCGCAACGAGTCGCTGCCGGAGACGCTCTACGCCGACGGTCTGGCGGAGCTGCAGGCGCGCACCGCCGGGCGCACCTTCAAGGGCTGCTTCATCAGCTACGGGAAGGGCCCGTGGGGCGGCATCCAGGTCAAGTTCTACGTCGACACGGTGACCGGATACCGCATCCTGTCGGAGCAGCACTGGTCGGAGTGAGCCCGCATTGAAGTACCCCAGGCCCGTCCATGGGCCTGGGGGTTTCAACGGGACGTCACCCGCGAGCCTGCGCGTGATTACGGAATCGTGGCCGTCACGGACACGCCCGAGTAGGACGAATAGCCGCGCACGGACACGTACCAGGTGCCAGCCTGGGGGTTGGAGAAGTTGCAGGTCTCCTCGTTGCCGGACAGGTAGGGCCGGCAGTTGTAAGCGCTGGTGGTGGGCTGCGAGCCGCTGCGCACATAGAGGTCCGCGTCACCCGAGCCCCCCGACTGCGTCACCTTGAGCGACGTCGTGCCGCTGGGGACCGTGATGGCGAAGTGCTTCCAGGTGCTGGACGAACCGGACAGGTTCGTCTGGGCAAGCAGCGTGGTGCCGGGCGGCGGGGTCGTCCCACTGAGCTTGGAGTCAATCCAGCTCTCGAAGTACGACACGCGCGCGTACATGCCCGGGTAGCGCGCGTCGGCGCAGCCGTAGCCCCAGCTCACGACGCCCGCGAGCTTGCGGGTGCCATTGTGAACGACGGTGAGCGGACCACCGCTGTCGCCCTGGCACGAGTCCTTGCCCGGCGCCTTGGCGCCAATCTGATCCGGGCCAATGTACTCATTGGGGTAGCTTTGCTGCGCCTCCGTGTTCGAAATCACGTTGACGTCCACCGTGCGCAGGGTGGCGGACCCCGAACCACCGGAGGAGGTCGCACCCCAGCCCGTCACGCGCGCGACCACGGCCGGGTCGGTGGCGCCGCTCGCGGCATCCGCCGCCGAGACGCGGGGAATGGCCGCGACGGTGGTGCCATTGAGGTCCAGCGACGTGGCCAGACGGAGCAGGGCAACGTCGTTGCCGGAAGCGCCGTAATCCTCATGAATGATGGTCTGCGCCACGTTGCGCGTCTGGCCCGTGCTCGTGTTCGTGCTCGAGGTGGAGCCCGCCACGATGCTGTTGACGGCGTAGCCATCCACACAGTGCGCCGCGGTCAGAATCCAATCCTTGTTGAGGATGGAGCCACCGCACCAGTGACCGCCGTACCGCAGAGACACCTGCCACGGATTCTCATTGATGGTCGTGGTGGTGCCACCGACGATGTCCTGTTCGATGGTCGCCGGCGCCACCGACTCCGCCTGCTCCTCGACCATCTCCGGACCGCAACCGACCAGCAACGACATTGCGCCAACTGTCGACCACCGCCGCATGACCTTCACTGACATCATGGAGACCTCGGGTATCTGGGGAAGACGCGAAGCGGCGAAGTGCGACTAATCGCTTCACGCTTAAAAAACGGTAACACACGATCTTCCCCATCTACCAGCCCCCGCCCCGGTTGAAGCGCGACCGCATTCGGAGACGCTCACGCTTTGCGACATGCCTGTTTCATTACATCTCCGCCACACTTTGAAATGGGACGGAGCGTTGATGACTTGTCATTGGAGCCGCGGGCCGAAGTGACGACGGCGACATGAAGCAGCCCGGCGGTGTGATGCGACACACCACCGGGTCTGTCCCACCCCTGACTATGGGCGGCTTTCCTGCCGCGTGTTGCTGCTCGCGGTGGCCGCGGACGAGGTGGCGCGCGGCAGCTTCGGCGGAGGCGGCTTGGCGAGGCTGTCCAGGAAGGGCATGAGGTTTTCGGCGGCTTGCAGGATGTCGCGCTCGAAGTCTGTCACCCCCTGTGGTGAGACATCCAGCCTCAGCAACCTGTCTTGCGTCTCCGTGTGCCCCTCCCAGCTCACCTGGGCCACGGGCCCGGGCGCGCCCGTGCGCGCGAACTGGACCAGTGAATCCACCAGGTGACGCATGAACGTCCGGTCCTCCTCCGTGAACAACTCTCCGGCGGGTGGCACGTCCGCGGCCGTCTCCAGGAAGTAGGGCACCTCGCCCCCATGAGGCACCCCCAGACGCTGCCGGGGGGCGAGCATCTTCGCGCGGTACTCGAAGTAGTAGCGCCACACCGCGGCGCCGCGCTCCGCGTGGCGGGTGGCCAGCAAGCGGGGCATGACCGTGAAGACGAAGTCGCGGCACATCCGCCGGCCAATCTCCCGGTCATCTTTGACGTCGGGGTAGAGCTGGCGGATGGACTCGGCGAAGGCGCCCAGGCGTTCAAGGATGGTGGCCGGGTCGATTCCGAACGAGGACACGACGCTGGAGTCGTCACTCGTGCTGCCGATGATGAGCGGCAGGGAGAGTTGCTCTCCGCGCGCGAAGGTCTCGCGGATGGGCTCGGGAAGGACGGAGTCTCCGTAGATGGGACTGGGCGCGTTCGCGGTGTCCGCGGGGAGCATCCAGAACTTCTCCGGCCCCAGCTCGCGCAGTTCCTTCATGGTGGCCAGCAGCCGGTCCAGCCCATTCCTCCACGCGAAGGCCATGCCGGCCAGCCGCGCGTCCGCCAGGGGCTTCTCCTGGAGCACGTATGCGCTCATGGCCACGCCCCGGCGGAAGAGGTTCTTCTCCCGCACCTGCGGCGACGTGAAGAGTGACAGGACGCTCTTGGCGCCCGCCGACTGCCCCATCACGGTGACGTTGCCGGGGTCGCCGCCGAACCGCGCGATGTTGTCGCGCACCCATTCCAGCGCCAGCATCTGGTCCAGCAGGCCGAAGTTCGCGGGCCCACCCGGATTCTCCTTCTCCAGCGCCGGATGCATGAAGAAGCCCAGGTGCCCCAGGCGGTAGTTGAAGGTCACCAGCACCACGTCGCGCGACGCCAGATGAATCCCTTCATAGGGCGGCAGGCGGCCCGAGCCGATGACGAAGGCGCCGCCGTGAATCCAGAACACCACGGGCAGCTTCGCGCCCGCGTCCAGCTTGGGCGTCCACACATTGAGGAAGAGGCAGTCCTCGTGCATCTCACCGGGGTCGCCACCGCCGGCCTCGATGCAGGCCTGACGGGACTGGTGCGCGGAGGCTCCGAAGTTGAAGGCCTCGTGGACACCGGACCATGGAGTGGCGCGCTCGGGCGCCTTCCAGCGCAGCGCGCCCGTGGGAGGCTTCGCGTAGGGTATGCCCCTGAAGACAGAAATCTTCCCCTCGACCAGGCCCTGCACCTTGCCTTCCTTCGTGGGTACCTCAGGCGTCTTGATGACGTTCATCGACCGGCTCCCTTTTGGTTGTGCGATTGCACGTGCGACAATGAAAGACACACGCACCCAGACTCCTGCGGAGAAGCCCTCGTGCACCCACTCGGTCTAGATGAGCGAGCGTGAGATAGAATTGAATGGCAATTCCTGGCAACACACCCCTGCCAGAAACCCGCTTTGCTGAAAGCGATCGCCGGGAACACGACACCCGCCCCGTCCTGGAGTCGGGCGGGGCGCGGGCGCGGGCCTTCCCTGCTCCCGGACCGCAAGCCGGGCCAGCGTCCGCGCGAGCCGCTCCGGATGGACGGGCTCCAGCATCTTGTTCGCGTCAACTTCCGGACACTGTGTTAGGGTGGCCGCCGCATGGCGATCGAGAAGGCGCTTCTGCTCATCGCGGATATCGGCGGTTACACCCGCTTCATGAGTCACCACCGCTTCAGCCTCGCGCACGCGCAGGAGACGGTGGCGCAGCTGCTCGAGGCCGTCATTGATGCCTCGGGCCCGCTCAAGCTCGCCAAGCTCGAAGGAGACGCGGCGTTCTTCTACGCCGTGGGCGACGATTTTCCCACCTTCGCCCGGATGGTCGCGGACATCCGCCGCGCCTTCGTTTCACGGCGAGAGCAGTTCATCGCCGACCGCATGTGCAAGTGCGACGGCTGCATGCAGGTCAGCTCCCTGACGCTCAAGTTCGTGGCCCACGCCGGTGAGGTCGCCTTCCAGCGCGTGAAGCACCTCACCGAGCTGGCGGGTGTGGACGTCATCCTGGTGCACCGGATGCTGAAGAACGACGTCCCCGTCACGGAGTACGTCCTGATGACCGACGCCGTGCACCAGGGGCTCGCGCCGGAGCTCCGCCAGCACACCCAGGGGCTGGAGCACGACTTCGAGGGCATGGGGCGCACGGCGACGCACTACCTGGACCTGAACGCGTTCGTCCTCGCGGCGCCCGAGCCCGTGCGTCCGAGCCTGCCGCGCAAGCTCTGGGCCAAGCTGAAGCTGGAGCTGAGCTCGATGAAGTACGTGCTGGGCCTCAAGCAACCCTGCGAGAACTTCCGCAACGTCGAGGTCGTGGACGCCCAGAAGCCGTAGCGGGCGCCCGCGATTCAGGGGTGCGTGCCTCCGCGCACCATGCGGCGCGTTACCCTGGCGGCCGGGGCGCAACGGCCAGGACGAAGCGCGCGTAGCCAATCTCCGCCGCGTTCTTCATCAACTCCAGGTTGGCCCAGGCCACGATGTCCCCGAAGGGCTTGCCTTGCAGCGGCCAACGCGTGCGCTCCGTGGAGCGGAGGTCCTCGTCGCTGAGTTGCTCGATGGCGGCGCGCCACTCCGTGTACCGCCGTGAAATCAAGTCGCGCACGGTGTCCGCGGTCCCCGGCCACTCCACCTGCTCCCGCGTCAGGGTGGCATCCCCGAACGAGTGGTTGTGAACCATGGACCACCAGAACCCCAGGTGCCACGTGAGCCAGGCCACACTCGCCGGCCCCAAGTCGTAACCTTCATGCTCGGGCCACTCGACATGCCATTTTCCATCCGGGCCCTGCTGGACATGGAGGCCCACGGACGCGGGACGGCGCAGGCAGTCCTCCGTGGTCAATCCCTCCAGGTGATAGAGGGTGAGTGCCCAGGCGATGTCGAGTTGCCCCAGGAGCGTGTCTCGGAGTGGGTTGGACATGGGCGCAGGATAGACCGACGCCCCGCTGCCCCCGACACGGAACGTGCGCCAGGAGTTGAACCAGGATGAGGGGATGACATGAGCGATGAGCGATTGGTGCTGATGCGGGGAGACATCACCCAGGTCCAAGCGGATGCGATTGTGAACGCAGCCAACTCCACACTGTTGGGAGGCGGCGGCGTCGACGGGGCCATCCACCGAGCGGCGGGGCGCGGCCTCCTGGCCGAATGCCGGACCCTGGGGCGTTGCCCTCCGGGAGAAGCTCGCATCACCGGAGGCCATGCCCTTCCCGCCAAACATGTCATCCATGCCGTGGGGCCCGTGTGGCAAGGAGGAAGCAGCGGCGAGGAGACCGTGCTCGCGCGCTGCTACCGGCGGGCCTTCTCCCTGATGGAAGCGCACGGCCTTGGCACCATCGCCTTCCCGTCCATCTCCACGGGCGCCTATGGGTACCCCATCGAGCGGGCGGCGCGAATCGCCTTGCGCGAGATTCTGGCCGCGCTGCAACGCATGCCGACCCTCCAGCGCGTCACCGTGGTGCTGTTCAGCGACAGGGACCTCGAGGTGTACCAACGCGCACGTCAGGCGCTGGAGCCCACCCCTTCGGCCTGAAGGGTTCGCGACGCGTCAGACTGGTGGGGCTCCCGCGCGGAAACGGCGATACACCACTGCGCGGCCCAGTAACACAGCATGATGGCGTAGCCGGAGCCCGGCAGCGGGCGTACGAAGAGCTTGAGCGCCAGCAGTCCGTCACTGACGGCGAACAGCAGCGCCCCCGCGAGCGCGAACCCCTGCGCGCGACGCGAAAGCCCCGGGCTCCCCAGCATGGCCCACGCACGCCATGTCATCGCACAGATGACGGCGACGTAGGCCGTCACCGGGAGCGCCATCTCGCCCAGATGAGGCCAGAGAAAGACGCTGGCCCCCACCGCCAGGAACACGAAGGGCAGCGCCCTGCCCCACCGCGGCAGGCGCGACACCGTGACGTACGCGGCGACGTAGCTCACGTGCGCCAGCAGGAAGGCCCCCAGGCCCGGGAGGAACAGCCCTGGCCCCACGTCCAGCAGCACGTCTCCCAGCAGCGACAACGCCAGGCCGGCGAATATCCACCGCCCGTAGCGTCCGAGCGGCGGCCACTGCCACAGGAGCAAACAGAGCATGGGCAGCGCCTTCGCGGCCACCCGGACGTCCGCACGGACCACGTCCAGCGCGAGGAGGTATCCCACCGCCCCCGCGACACCCACCGCCGCGAGGAATTTCGTCGCACTGCCCGACGCGCTGCGCATGGGCGGCACCATACCCCGGCCGCCCGGCTGTGAGGCTCAGGGACGCGGCGACTCCAGAATCTCCACGTTGGCAATCCAGTTGCGCTTCCGGCGCGCGAGCCGCGTCGCGGCATCCTCGTCGTCGAAGCTGCCCGAGCTGCGGCGAATCCGCGCCGGGTCGATCCCCTCGAACGCGTTGACATTGACGACCGCGTAGAGCTGTCCGTCGATGCGGCTGGTCACCACGGGAACGACGCCGCACCGGCCACAGGTGTGGAACTCCGCGGTCCGCGTGCCGAAGACATATCGGGAGACCTGTGACGGCTCCTGGACCGAGACTTTGAGTGTCCCCCCTGGATGAGACGTCCAGAGCGCCACGTGCCGGGTGCAGAACGAACAACCACAGGCCCGTGCGGGAATCTCGTCCGGGCTCGGCTCCCAGACGAGCGTGAAGGACAGATTCCCGCAGTGGCACTTCCCTGGAATCACCATGAGCGCGACCTCCGTTGTATCGACGCTCACCTATACTTCATCCCGCTCACGCCGCCACGGGCTGAGAGGGATTGCAGCACAGTCGCGCCGCCCTCCAAGCAGCACACCTTCGGAGGGCGCGCGGCTCAGGCCGGCAGCTTCTTCAGGAAGGCCAGCAGCGCGGCATTCACCTCGGCGGCGCGCTCCTGCTGAACCCAATGCCCCGCGCCGGGAACGACGTGGATGTCGGTCAGGTTCGGCACCAGGGCCTTCATCGGGTCAACGGGCGAGAAGGCACGCACCGGGTCCTTCTCTCCGACGATGTAGAGGGCCGGCTGCGGGATGACCGCCGTCGCCAGCTCAGGCAGTTCGTGCCAGTCCCGGTCCATGTTGCGGTAGCGATTGAGCCCGCCCCGGAATCCACTGCCGGCGAGCTCCTTCGCGAAGTACGCGACGTCCGCCTCGGTGAGCCAGTCGGGCAAGGTCTCAGGTACGTCGAGCCTCGCGAGGAAGCCTTCCCCCTTCTTCTTCGCCAGCACGACGGGATTCGTCACATCGAAGCCGGGGGTGCCCGTGAGAATCGCCCGGACCGTTCTCGGGACGTCCGCCTCGAACTCGGCCTCGGCCACGCCGGGCTCCTGGAAGTAGAGGATGTAGAACCACTTCTCAGCGAACATGCGATGGAACAGTTGAATCGGCGGCATGGGCGCGCGGCCCAGATGGGGCACGCTCATGCCCACCACCGCGCGGAAGCGGTCGGGATGCAGGGCGGCACAGTTCCAGGCGATCGCCGAGCCCCAGTCATGGCCGATGACGATGGCCGTCTTCTCCCCCAGCGCATCCAGCAGGCCAACCACATCACCCACCAGTTGCTTCATGCTGTACGCCTCGATGGCCTCCGGCTTGTCGCTCTGGCCGTAGCCACGGACGTCTGGAGCCACCACGTGGTACCCCGCCGCCGCCAACGCCGGAAGCTGATGGCGCCACGAGTACCAGGACTCCGGCCAACCATGCAGGAGCAGCACGAGCGGCCCTGAACCCGCCTCCGCGATGTGCAGGTTGATGCCATTCGTCTTCACGGTTCGATGCGTGATGTCAGCCATGGGGGTGCTCCAGAGGTGACGGTACGGTGGGGGCGAACAATAGCGTCAGGCATGAGGCGTGACGCGCCGCTTCGCGGCACGAGCGTGACGGCGGCGAACGCCGAGTCCCGGGTCCGCCACGGATGGGCCTTCAACAGCCGCCCCATCGCCTCTGACGTCACCATGGTGCCCCATGTCCTCCATGTGAAGGAGGACATGCAAGGCGACGGAGAGCCGACTGTCGCGTCTCATGCCACTTCATCTGTGGCGTGAGACGCGGCCAGTCAAGCGATTCGGCAGGTGGGGTGACTGGGTGGGGTGTCGTGACTCAGTAGTTGACCACGCCGTTCGGGAGCAGCAGGCGGTGGCTCCCCATGTCCATGATGGAGCGAGCCACGTCGAGCTGCACCACCGCACGGCCACGCAGCGCCAGCTCGTGCACGGGCGCCTCGAAGGTCACCGGGGCGACGCTGGCGTCGACGAAGCCGGAGCCTTCCGCCTGGGCATAGCCGCCGAGCCCCTCCAGTTGGAGCGTCACGCGGACGCGCTCCACGCCTTCCGGCACGTAGAAGTAGGCCACCAGGTGCGCGTGGTCGGGCTGGGCCACATCCACGCTGTCTTTCGCCAGCTCCACCTTGAGCGGGGCCCCGTCCGCGGTGACGCGAACAGCACCGATGGGGAGCTCCAGCTTGTCGTAGCCTTCCGCCGCCGAGCCGCGGAGCCGCAGCTCGAAGCGCTGCCCGTCCTCCGTCTGGACCGGACCGGACGGAGCGGGTGGCTCGCCCTGGACGGAGTCGAGCCGGTCACTGCCCCCACCGCAGGCCGTCAGGGCGAGGGCCGCGCAAACACACGTGGACAACATGATTTTCTTCATGGCGTGTCTTTCCTTGAGATTTGAAGGGTGTCTTGGATTGAGTTGGGAACGGCTCAGGGCGAGCAGCTCTGGCCGGAGTTGGAGGTCGGGTCGACGGCGATCGCCTCCGCGGCCTGGGGCGTCGACGGGCCGGGGATGAAGCCGGGCGGGAGCGGGAGCGAGTCGCAACCGTTGTTGAAGGCGTCCACGGGGTCGATGAGGCTCGAGATGAGATCGCACTGGGTGGTGTTCAGGGCGGCAACCGCATCCGTGAGGAGCGACGCCGGGTCAGGCGTCGCGCCGAACAGGCGCTGGTTGCAGATGCCCACCAGCGTCTGGCGCGCGAGCAGGAAGCGGAGCCGGTCCAGCTGGCTGCGCATCCCTCCCGCCGGGTACATGGCCGGGTCGCCCCACAGGATGCCTTCCGCGGCGGGCAGCGTGGTGATGGTCCCGATGGCGCCCAGGTTGATGGGCCCCTGCGCCAGGCACTGCGTGAGCGTCAGGATGCGGTTCTTGTAGAAACCGAGCGTCCGCGTCGGGCCGGTGCACTCGACGGGAGGCGGCTCTTCCCGCTCGCACGTCAGGCGCGCCGAGCACATGGCCGAGCCCAGGTCGAACGTCACCCTGAACGTGTTGTCGATGTGGTTGTCCGCCACGCCATCCTGCGCGGCAATGGTCACGCACTCGTCATAGCTGCCGATTTGCAGCGCGAAGTTCGACGTCAGCGAGCCATTGACAGGAATGCTCACCGGCGGCGGCGGCGAGAACGTGAAACCCTCGCTCGACAGCACGTCATCGGTCGCCGTCAACAAGATGGACGGCAACGTCGGGTGGACGTTGGTGACCTTGAAGCTGTAGTTCGCGGTGTAGGGATAATCGTCCGCCACCACCACCGACTGACCATTGACCTTCTTTTCGCAAATCAGGTCATGGGCATTCGCGACCCCGCTTCCGCCCACCACCACCGCACAAACCGCGGCAACCCACTGCTGCTTCTGCTTCATCCGCATGGTTCCGACCTCGTTCATGAGCACCAGGCTCGGACGCGGCGGATTTCACCGTTTGTGCCACGTCTGGGAAGACGTGGGGCGACAAGCCCCTGACACAAGGATTCCCCATGGGAGGTAGGTGTTACGCCCTTCCTCTCGCATGATGGAAAATCGCGTCCCACAGTGGGGAGCGCGACGGTGGACCTGAAGCAACATCGGGGCTCCGCGAGGAGGGTAATTGCCTCACCCGCGACCGTCCGCACGCCCTGCTGACCTGGGCGAACGCTTCCCATGTCCCGCGAGATGCCTCGGCAGTGAAGTTCCCTGCACCCGACAGGCATTGGCCCCACGGGGCTTTGCGACGCTTTTTCCTCAGGCGCCCGGGCGGGAGAACGTCACCCGCTGGCCGTTGGCGCCCAGCTCCAGATGCGTCACGCCGGCGCTGGGAGGTCCCAGCACGGGCACGATGAACCAGCTGGCGCGCCGCAGCGTGGCGGGCTGTCGCAGCGCGGCGCCGGGCTCCAGCATGCGCTCCACGCTTCCGCCCGGTCCGTGGAAGACGACGCGCAGCGCGCGAGGCACGCCATGGGCGCGGACGTAGAAGGCATACCGGTCACGGCCCCCACCCGCGTGGCCCGCCGCGACGCCCAGCACCTCCATGTCCTTCTCACGGAAGGCCAGCGGCATGACTCCATCAGGCAGTGGCGCGGGTTCGGACCGGGGCGCCTCCAGGTCATAGGCACGCAGCGCGGCATCCGGAGGCACACCGGGGACGGGGGCGTAGCGCTCCGCGAGCGGCGAGACGAGGTAGGGATGATAGCCGTGCTTGCGAGCACTCACGACGTCGGGCGGCCGCCGGTACGTCATGCGGTTGCTCCAGAACATGAGGCTCAGGTACTCCATGGAGTTGGGCACGTCCGAGTCCTGCGCGAGGAAGAGGACGCTGCGCGCCGGCGTCTGCTGGTCGAGCGCGCGCCCGACCTCGCGGGAGTAGGTGACGTACAGGTCATCCAGATGCCTGGCCTGGTAGTCTGCCTTCGCCACCGGAAAGGTGACGGCCAGCAGCCACGCGAGCACGCCCGAGGCCAGGAGCCCCAGCCCCAGGGGCGCCCAGGACAGCTTCCGCGGCAGGCGCCAGCACACGAGCGCGACGAGCAGCGCCGCCGCGGCGGCCACGACCAGTCCCTCCGCGAGCCCGGGCCGGGCGCGCGTCTGTACCAGCACCGTGGGGAGCACGGCGCGGACATCACCGAGCACCGGCAGGTGCTTGACGAACCACGGCGTGGCGACCGCCGCCAGGAGCGCCGCCGCGAGCGCGGGGTGGCGTCTGGCATCCGCGCCCGCGATGGCCAACGCGGCCAGGACGGCGGGCACCGCGCCCCAGGCAATGGCGGGGACCTTCACCACGCTCAGTGACAACACGAGCCAGGTGGCCCCCACCCACAACGCGAGCCCCACCACCTCCAGTTCCCGCCGGCGCACCGCGCGCACCAGCAGCCACACGAAGGCGAGCAGCGGCAACACCGCGGGCAGCGGCGCCAGGCTCTGGGTGTTGACCTCGTTCAGGAGGGCATCCACCGGCCGGTGCCAGGGCCCCACGTCCACCGTCGGGTCGGCGAAGAGGTGGGCGCGCGTCACCCGCGCCTCCAGGTCATGCAGCTCCGGCCAGCGCCATGCGGAGTAGAAGCTCCACGGCGCGGCCAGGAGCACGGCCATGCCCACCATGGCCACCACCGTGCTGAACCTCGGCCCCGGACAGAAGCGCAGCCGGCCATCTACATCTGGGACGAGGCGATGCACCAGGCCGCCGCGCGCGGCACGCACGACACCTTCTTCACGCTGTCTCTTATACA